>JBJEOD010000188.1:0-10265 GCA_051880535.1 Acutalibacteraceae bacterium
ATAACCGTTTTTATACGACTTCGGCGGCAAGAATGGCAAAGGGAATTATACCGAACGCTATAACGGCAGAGGATATTTTAATTTCTCTAAACGGCAAGGCTCCCCCGCCGCCCACAATACCTGAAATTACAAAATATCAGAAGCCGACTGAAGATGACAAGCTTAAAGGCACGCGTAAATTACCGCTTTGGCGTAAAATTTCCGCCGCCTTTTTCGGTATGCTGTCCTTTGGTATTATGCTGTATGCTATAAACTTTACCGACCTTACCGCCGCTGTAAATTCGACAGGTCTTACGGAAATCGGCTTTAAACAGTTGATTTTATACGGATTATTTTCTGTTTTCGCACTGCTTTGCGGTTTGTCTGTCGGCAAGGGTACAACCAATGTCGCCGAAATTGAAACTCCGAGAGAAAAGCGCAAGCTTACCCGCCGAACGGCAGTTGCCTGTGTTTTAATTCTTTTGCTTATTCCGATAACCCTATTTATCGGCGTTGTGTATCTGGGAGATCGGCAATACGGCATTATATCGTTGGCAGTCCTGTTTGAATGTATGCTGCCGTTTTTCTTAATATTTGAAGGCCGCAAGCCAAAAGCAAGAGAACTGGTTATAATTTCGGTGCTGTCGGCTTTGGGTGTTGCAGGCAGAGCCGCATTCTTTATGCTGCCGCAATTTAAGCCGGTTATGGCAATAACCATTATTGCGGGTGTAGCCTTTGGCGGCGAAAGCGGTTTTTTAGTCGGTGCTGTAACTATGCTTGCATCAAATGTTATGTTTTCGCAAGGACCGTGGACGCCCTTTCAAATGTTTGCTATGGGAATTGTGGGATTTTTGTCGGGCGTTCTTTTTAAAAAAGGCTTCTTAAGAAAAACAAGAAGCTCGCTTTGTGTGTTCGGGGTGCTGTCTGCAATTATAATTTACGGCGGAATCATGAATCCCTCTACACTTATATGGGGAAACGGTACAATTAACGCTAAAACACTGCTTACATGCTTTGTAACGGGATTTCCTATGGATTGCGTTCACGCTGTGGCTACAGCACTCTTTCTCTTTTTAATCGCAGAGCCATGTCTTGAAAAGTTGGAACGGGTAAAACTCAAATACGGACTGTTATAAGGGGTGTGAATAATTGAATAATTCAGCAAAATTCTTTTGTAATACCGCTTGCGAGTATTATCCTTGCCATAAGGGAGTTGACAATTTCAACTGTCTTTTTTGCTATTGCCCATTATATCCTTTTGAAGAATGCCCCGGTAATTACACTGTGACAAAAATTGACGGCAAGTCGGTTAAGGATTGCTCAAATTGCAATTTCCCGCACAAGGCAGAAAATTACGATAAAATAATGGATATGCTAAAATCGAAGGAATAGCAGGGAACCTGCATTTAATCTTAATGTTTTGTCTCTTTACGAGCAAGACTTTGTTTGTAAAAAACGACAGATATGATTGCTGCCACCGTCCAGCCAATCGGCCATGCACACCATATGCCGGTTGAGTCGAGTGCTGTTTTTGAGAGAAGAAACGCCAAGCCTACACGAAGAATCAAGTCTGTAAAGGTAGCAATCATAAACTGTTTCATCAGTCCTGCCCCTCTTAAAATACCATCTGCCACCAGTTTTGCGGAAATGATGAAATAGAACGGAGACAGAATTTTTAAGAACGCAAGACCTGACGATAATGCTTCGGCAGTTACATTTTCGATAAAAAACGGAATTAAATATTTGCCGCCAACGAAGTAGAGCAAAACAAGCGGAGCAGATAAAATCCAAACCATTTTAAGTCCGGCACTAAAGCCTTGCTTCACTCGTTCCGGCTTTCCGGCACCGAGATTTTGTGCTGTGTAGTTGGAAATACCGTTACCGACAGTGGTAAATGATGTTATAACAAGGTTATTCAGCTTGACCGAAGCAGAATAACCTGCGATGATTGCCGGACCGAATCCGTTGATGATGCCTTGAATGATAATGTTTCCGATGGAAATAAAGCTCTGCTGCAAGACACTGGGAATGGCAATTTTTGCGATATTACCGAGAATGTTAAGGTCAAAAATTTTGTGAGGTTTCTCAGCTTGGATGGCACGCAACCGCTTTAATACGAATATCACTGCAAGGACGCAACTTATGCCTTGACACATAAAAGTTGCCCACGCCACACCATCTACACCCATGCCGAAGCCTTTAACGAACCAAATATCTGCGACGATGTTGGAGGTTGAGGAAGCAGCAAGAAAAATAAACGGCGTCTTGGAATCTCCGAGAGCCGAGAAGATACCCGTGCTTACATTATAGAAGAATACAAACGGCAGACCGTAGATATAAATATCAAGATACAAAGCCGAGTCAGCGAATATTTCATCAGGCGTATTGATTAAATGCAGCAGTCCGTTACAACCGAAAATGCCGATTGCCATGAGGATCAGGCATATAACACCGCTGGCGATAAAGGATGTATAAACAGTTGTTTTGACATCCGCATATCTTTTTGCCCCAAAGAATTGAGAAACAATAACCGAGCAGCCGATATTGCACCCAAAGGCGAATGCAATAAAAATCAGCGTAATCTCATAGCTGTTACCAACAGCCGCCAACGCATTTTCGCTGATGAATTTTCCGGCCACAAAGCTATCGGCTATATTGTAAAGCTGTTGAAAAATGATACTGCCAAACAGCGGCATACAAAAAAGCCATAATACTTTTGTCGGACTTCCGATAGTTAAGTCTTTATTCATAATGTATTTTCGTCTCCTTCAGAACACCCATATTTACAATTCCTCCATTGATTTTTCTTCAATAAAGTATTATACTCATACTGATGATATATGTAAAAAGTATATTTAATATAATGACTATTGCTTAAAGGAATAGATTATGATGGACATTACATACGACTATTATCGTATTTTCTATTATGTGGCTAAATACGGTAGTTTTTCAAGAGCCGCAGAGGTGCTGCTCCGAGGGCAACCTAATATAACTAAGACGATAAATAATCTGGAATCTCAACTTGGATGCAAACTGTTTTTGCGTTCTAACCGAGGAGTAACATTGACCCCGGAAGGAGAAAAACTATATCATCATGCCGAGATTGCGTTTGAAAATTTAAGAAAAGCCGAGCTGGAGATAATTTCCGAACGCAACTTAGATGATGGTGTTATATCTGTTGCTACAACAGAAATCGGTTTATACGGCTCACTACTTCCGGCTTTGATTAGTTTTAACAGGGACTATCCGCGAGTAAAAATTAAAATAGCAAATTTCAATTCGCCACAAGCGCTTGAAGCAGTAAAAAACGGAGTGGCCGACTTCGCAGTCGTGACACTCCATGAAAAGGCAGATGCAATTTACCGTGTTCAGAAAATCCGAGATTTCAAAGAACCTCTTTGCTGTCAAAAAGGTTATATGGACGGATATGAGGGCGATATTTTTTCCCGTCCATATATCTCTATAAATCGGAACTCCTACACTTACCGATATTATCAGGAATATCTGTTGTCATGCGGAGTTCTCAAAGAGCCGGATATTGAGGTGGCTACTGCCGATCAGGTATTACCCTTGGTGAAAGCAGGAATGGGAATTGGTTTTGTTTCTGAATTTATAGCCGGAGAGGCTTTGCAAGCTGAACTTATCGAAGAAATTCAGTTGCCCACTCCGCCGGGAAACAGGAGCATTTACTTGGCAGAGGATAAAAAACGCAGTCTTAATTTGGCAGCAAACGAACTGAAAAAATATATTTTTAATCCTCAGAGTCAAAATGTAAAAAATCATACCTGAATGATCCTGATCTGTTTAAGAATATTGACATGACCTCAAAGACAAACGAGATTAATAACTTATTCTGCCCGAATTATTTATATAACAGCAGACCGCTATATTCAACTTGATAGTTTCCTGAATAAAGCTCCGACAAGATTTCTCCGAATAATTTTCGGGAAATTGTATGTCAGAGCTTTAAACTTAATCATTTCCAAACTTCTTCTGCAATTTCTTTAACAAGCTTTAATTTAGCCCATTGTTCCTCCTCGGTAAGTTTATTACCAATCTCACAAGAAGCAAAACCGCACTGCGGGCTGAGATACAGACGATCCAACGGGATATATTTTTCTGCTTCATGGATACGGGCAATTACATCAGACTTATCCTCTAAAGCAGGACTTTTTGTTGTGATCAAACCGAGTACGACCTTTTTATTTCCGCTAACATACTTTAACGGCTCGAATCCACCGGAGCGTTCATCATCAAATTCAAGGTAATAAGCGTCTGCATTTTCTCTGCCGAAAAGAGGCTCGGCTACTGCGTCATAAGCACCGCTGCTGAAATATGCCGAATGGTAATTTCCTCTGCAAACATGAGTATTGATCACAAGATCATCGGGTTTTCCTTCCATTGCCAGATTATTGACTGCCAATAGCTTCTCTGAAATTTCTTTGAAGTCTGTATTTTTCCCATATCTTTCAACGCTGCCCTCTGCCACAAGCACGCCCCATGTGCAGTCATCAAACTGGATATTCCGGCATCCCGCATCATATAAATCCCGAATAACCTTTCGGTATCCTGCGGCAATATCGGCAATAAGCTCCTCATCAGTGGGGTAGTATTTTCTTGTCGTCTGCTCATTTACCGGAATAATCATCTGCTGAAAGAATTGCGCCGGAGCCGGTATTTTCTGCTTTGCGACGGTATTCTCATCTTCCAGCGCCTTTACAAATTTAAAATGCTCCACAAACGGATGCTCATCAACGGATATTTTACTCGTAAGCCAGGTATCGTCTATCAATGCGGCTTCTCCGTGAAACGCAACCCCTTTTTCTGTTTTTTTATGCGCCACGCCGTTAAAGCCCCACATAAAATCCAGGTGCCATGTTGCCCGACGGAATTCTCCGTCTGTAATAACATGATAGCCGGCAGCCTTTTGTTTTGCCACCAAATCGAGAATCGCTTTGTCTTCTACTGCTTTCAGTTCTTCTGCGGTGATATTTCCTGCTTCACAATCGGCACGTGCCTTTTTCAAATAATCAGGGCGCAAAAAGCTCCCTACATAATCGTAGCGAAACGGTGTATGTTTACTCATAGTGTTGTTTTCCTCCTGTTTTTTCTGCTGAATTTATTATACAGTAGGAATAAGGGTTCTGTAAAATATGAAAAAACAGCGGTTTGCCATAGCCTGTTTCTATAGCAAACCACCGTTTTAGAATTATAATATCATTGTGTGAAACACTGTTCCTTCCAACGATTTCCACATTACACTACCGTTCTGCAATGTCATGTAGCTATTTTCACTGTCCGCTTTGGGAATTGATACGGAACCGGGATTGAGATACAAATTATCTTTCCCGAATTCTTCCCAAGCGGGGATATGCGTATGACCGTGAAGCAAAACATCGCCCGGCTGAATAGGCGGGGGAGACTTCATATTGAAACAGTGTCCGTGCGTGGCATAAATAAGTCGATTTCCTTGCGGAATGACACAATAATCAGCCAAAATCGGAAAGTCCAAAACCATTTGGTCAACTTCTGTGTCACAGTTTCCTCTGACACAAAAAATCTTGTCCTTGTTTTCATTTAGTATTTTGATAACTTCCTTGGGTGCATAATCTTTCGGAAGATCGTTTCGAGGGCCATGATATAAAATATCACCCAAAAGCAAAAGCCTGTCTGCCTGTTCATTTTGAAAAGCTTCCATCATCTTCCGACACCAGTAAGATGAACCGTGAATATCCGAGGCTATCATAAGTTTCATAATGATTTATCTCCTTTTTCTGTTGTGTAACGCTTTAATGCCTGAATATAAAAATCCGTAAATCTGCCGGGGACAATTTTGTTGTGTGTTATGTATCCAATGTCCATGTAATCATCTACTTCCAATGGGACAGAGATAATATTGGGACCGTTTAATTCTCGGTTAATAATGCCGCTGCAAACCGTATATCCGTTCAAACCGATTAAAAGATTAAAAAGGGTGGCACGGTCTCTTACCATAATGTCCTTTTTGCTTTCCAATGTACTTTGAATTTCTTCTGAAAAATAAAAGGCGTTATGCTCTCCCTGCTCATATGAAAGACGCGGATAGCCAGCAAGTTCCTTCAGCGTAACCGATTTTTTATTTGCAAGAGGATTTTCAGATCCGACAAATATATGAGGTTTAGCGGTGAAAAGGAGGTGGAAACTCAGGTCGTGTTCACGAAAAGCTTTACGCAGAACCGTTTCATTAAATTGATTCAAGTACAGCACACCCACCTCGCTTTTCAGTTTTGCTACATCTTCAATAATTTCATAAGTCTGCGTCTCCCGAATCCTGAAATCATATTCATCTCCGCCGTATTTTTTCAGAAGCTCTACAAATGCTTCTACGGCAAAAGAATAGTGCTGTGTAGAAACACAGAATTGATGGCGGGAAGGTACAGTTCCGCAATACCGTTCTTCCATAAGATTTGTTTGGCTGATTACCTGCCGTGCATAACCTAAAAATTCTTCTCCCTGAGCAGTTAATGTTACCCCTTTATTTGTACGGCTGAAAATTGTAATCCCAAACTCATTTTCCAATTCTTTAATTGCCGCTGTGAGACTGGGCTGTGAAATAAAGAGATTTTCTGCTGCTTTACTGATTGTTCCCGTACAAGCAACCTCTACCACATATTTTAACTGAATCAATGTCATTTTCTGTTATCTTCCTGTTCATCATTTTACTATTTTGAGTATTTCATCAAGCGTCTGCTGACTTTATTATACTCTTTTTTGCAGCAACTTCAATATCTGCCTGAATAATAACATGTCAGGTCATTCCGCTTTTACATGGAATGACCTGACTCTATTATAGTTTCCAACCGACTGCCTGCTCGCGTCCGCTGATAAAGTTACGGTAAATTCCTTTTTCATTCATCAGCTCTTTGTGTGTGCCGCACTGTACGATTCTTCCGTTATCAACTACCAGAATCTGATTTGCCCCCTGTACCGTTTTCAGTCTGTGAGCAATCATAATGATCGTTTTTTCCTTGGTCAATTCATCAATGGCCTCCATCAACTCCTTTTCATTTTCGGGGTCAACATTGGCCGTTGCTTCGTCCAGAATGATTATAGGTGAATCCTTCATGATAGCACGGGCGATTGATAAACGCTGACGCTCGCCTCCCGATAAAGTTCCGCCGCTCTCACCGATAACCGTTTCGTAGCCCTTAGGCAGATTCATAATAAAATCATGGCACCTTGCTTTTTTTGCCGCTGCAATGACATTTTCCATAGGTGCATCAGGCTGACCGAAACGAATATTATTTGCTACGGTATCCTTGAAGAGGTAAACATTTTGGAACACAAAGCTGAAATTTTTCATCAAACTGTCCATACTGTATTTTCGTATGTCAGTACCGCCTAAAGTAACCGTACCTGAATCCACATCCCAGAAGCGTGAAATCAGATGGCAAAGCGTTGTCTTTCCTCCTCCCGACGGTCCGACAATAGCAGTTGTTGTCCTTTCGGGAACGGTCAAAGAAACGCCGTCAATAATCTTCTTTTTATCATAAGAAAAATCAATGTTGTCTGCTTTAATTTCATAGCTTGACGGAGTAATTTCATCTCCTGAAATATCCATTGCCGGAAGATTCAAAATATCGTTTGCTTTATCAACACAGTTGTCTACGATACGGATCAGCGCTGAATTAGTGCCTGCCTTTTCAAGTCCTTCGGTCACCATAAAGGAGCAAACAACCATCATAACGCAATAAAGAAGACTCATATTTCCGCTTGTGTAAAGAAGCAACGATAATATTGCAATAGCGACTCCGGTAAGCTTTGCAACAGCATTCTGCAAAGACATATAAGGAATCAGTCCTATTTCCATATTTGTATTTGCGGCTACATTCTCGTCTATTGCAGTTTCAAGCCGCTTGTTATATTTACCGGATAAATGATAAGATTTCACTTCCGCTATGCCTTTGATATATTCAAGCACCTTTTCGACTACCGCCGCGTCTGATCTTGTTTTTTCGGGCGTTTTAGAGCGAGAAACATTTTGCATCAAAGCGTTGGCAAGAAAATAAAGCACTATGCCGGCAATAACCAAAAGTCCCACACGCCAATCAAAGCACAGTATCATCAGCGTAATCACAAGGGTTGAGAATACGCCTTCCGTAACCATCATCACAACACGAGTACCTACATCGGACAGATTTTCCATCGTATTGGTAGTGACAGATGTGATATAACCCAGACTGTTCTCGTTGAAGTATCCCATGGGCAGATACCGCATATGCTCGGCAATTTCTATTCGTTTATTCGCGGCTGTTCCGTAACCCGCCTCGGTTTGAAGCATGGTTGCCTTATATTTCACAACTGATGTACCGATAATGGACAGCAGCATGATTCCGAGCGAACCAAATATTGCGCCGTTTGTTATATTTCCGTTCAGTATCGCTTGCAGTAAAACGGCAATAGCAGGGATTTTGAGTGCCGAAAACAGCGCCGCTATAACACCGAGTACTATGGATATGTAGAACTTCTTGCGGTTTTCGTCACTGCAAAAGCGGAAGAATTTTTTTAGTATATCAAGCATTGACTGCACCTCCCGAAAGACTGTCTTTTGATGAAATATGAGCACTCCATAGCGACTTATACAGCTTGCTGTTCTGCAAAAGTTGTTCATGCGTTCCTGATGCATCAATTCTACCGTCGTTAACCACGGCAATCTGATCTGCGTCTGTAATAGTTGACAATCGGTGTGCTATAACAATCAAGGTTTTGTCTTTGACGAGCTTTGCGACCGACTGCTGAATGAGTGCCTCATTTTCAGGGTCTGTGTATGCCGTTGCCTCATCCAAAATAACAATGGGCGCATTTTTCAACATTGCACGGGCAATTCCTATACGCTGCCGCTCACCTCCCGAAAGATGTCCTCCGCCGCTGCCAACCACTGTGTCGAATCCGTTTTCAAGTTCCATTATAAAATCGTAACATCCGCAGTCCTTAGCCGCTTGTTCCACCTGCTCATCACTTGCAGTCAGATTGCCCATACGGATATTTTCACGAATGGTTGTGTCAAAAAGGAAGTTATCCTGAGAAACATAAGCAATCAGCTTGTGATAATTCTCGGCAGACAAATTTCTTATGTCTACGCCGCCAATCGTTATATTGCCGCTATCAACATCCCAGTAAGAAGCGATCAGCTTAGCAATGGTGGATTTTCCGCTGCCTGACGGACCGACAAGTGCATTGACCGTTCCCTGACGGAAGGTGATGTCAACACCGTGCAAAATTTCTTTTTCACCGTATCCAAAATGAACATCGTGAAGCACAATTATATTGTTCTTGGGTGTCTTCTCGTCCTTTTCGGGTCTCGGCATTTCATCTGCGTCTATAATTGCAGTCACTTCTCCGAGTACAGTGCGCAGTTTTGCCAGATCGTCATTATAAGTCATACAACCGATAATCGGCGTAATCAGACCCATTGCCAGAATCACTATTAAAATAAAGTTTGAAACAGATAGCGAGCCGCTTCTCACCATAAGTCCGCCTATCGGCAGTACGGTAACTAAGGTCGACGGCATAATGTTCATAGCAAAGGTGAAATACACATTGCTTTTTCTCATCCAATCAACATAGCTTGCGGCACCTTCCTTTGCTGCGGCTACGAATTTTTCATAGGAGCTTTTTGCTTTGCCGAAAACCTTGATGACCTCAATGCCGCTGATATACTCAACTGCCGTGTCGTTCAGGTTCTTAGTAGCCCGCACAGTACGTCCATAGTTTCCCTCGTATCCTACCATCATCAGCATGAAGCAGATCAAACCGACCGGCAGGGTAATTAAGGACACCAGTGCCATTCGCCAGTCAAGAACCAACAGATAGACGATAGTGGCGATAACCACACATACATTGCCGCTGACCTCCGGGATTACATGGGCCAGCGTAGTCTCTATGCTGTCGATGCGCTCCACTAAGATGTTCTTCAACTCGCCGGAGCCACGGTTCTGCACATCCCCCAGAGGCATCCGTTCCAGTTTTTCCATGCCCCGTTTTCGGATATTTCCCAGCACCGCAAAGGTGGATATATGGGAAGCCGAGGTGGACAGGGAATGGAACAGTACTCGCAGCAGCCACATGCCGGCCATAATCAAACAGTCTGTCATATATCCGGCAAAGTTCCGGTCGCCGCCCAGCAGCTTCTGAATCACATGAGCCATGACAAAGTAAGGCAGCATCTGGAATACTGCACCTACGATAGCCAGTAGAACGCTGGCAACATAGCCGCTTTTTTTCTGCCCGGCAAATTCCATGAT
>JBJEOD010000189.1:0-10249 GCA_051880535.1 Acutalibacteraceae bacterium
CTGCTCACCCCGGGTTTCCGACTGCTTTTTAAACATTTCATAGCTTCTTTTCGCTATAAACCGCGCGGTAAAGAGGGAAAGCGGAGTTAACACCACAACCGCCAAGGCCAATAGCGGCGAGATAGTCAGCATAAAAACAAGGGTAACAATAATCGTTACAACCCCCGTGAAAAGCTGTGAAAAGCCTAAAATCAAGCCGTCCGCGAACTGCTCGGCGTCGGCGATTACGCGGCTTAC
This sequence comes from Acutalibacteraceae bacterium, assembly GCA_051880535.1. Classification (GTDB taxonomy): domain Bacteria; phylum Bacillota; class Clostridia; order Oscillospirales; family Acutalibacteraceae; genus UBA737. Next base: position 238 of record JBJEOD010000189.1, read on the forward strand.
AATGTCGCCGTGTGGATGCGCGTCCGAAAAGGCGACGGGAAGACTTTGCAAATGCGAAAAGGCGCGGTCTCTTAGCTCCCGCACGGTATTGTAGGCAATGCGGTTATTAATAACCGTCATAAGCCAGTTAAGAATCGCACCTAAAACGGCGCAGATAAGAATAGCTATAAGCGCCTTTTTCACGGCGGCAAAATCCACACCGCCCACAGCGGCTATTCCGTCAATCGCGTTGCCCGCAAGCACGGGAATATAAAGGGTTAAAATAACACTTGCAACCGAAATAATAAGCGATAGAGCAAGAGATATTTTAAAACGCCCTATAACCGCAAGCACACGCTTTAAAACCGATTTGTTTTTCATATATTTGCCGCCTCGCTTTCAAGCTGTGAAGCACAGATTTCTCTAAATACCTCGCAGGTTTTGAGCAGTTCCTCATTTGTGCCGATACCTACGCACTCTCCCTCGTCAAGCACAGCGATAACGTCGGCGTTCCGTATAGCCGAAACCCGCTGTGAAACGGTTATTACCGTGGGCGAAAAGTCGGTGTTTTTAAGTGCGGCGTTAAGCGCCGCGCTTGTCGCATAGTCAAGGGCGCTTGCCGCGTCGTCAAGAATTAATATTTGGGGCTTTCTGACCAAGGCGCGGGCGATGGTCATTCGCTGTCTCTGCCCGCCCGAAAGGTTTTTGCCCTCCTGTTCAAGACAAAAATCAAGCTGACCCGTCTTATCAAGCACCATTTGTTTTGCCTGTGCGGTGTCGAGCGCCTGCCATATTTCTTCATCGGTTGCGTCGGGTTTTCCGAAACGGATATTATCCCTTACCGTGCCCTTAAAGAGCACCTTTTTCTGTGAAACCACGCCTATTTTATTCCTAAGCGCGCTAATGTCGTACTGCTTTACGTCTACGCCGTCAACAAGCACGCTACCGCCCGTCGCGTCGTAAAACCGAGGTATCAGATTAATAAGCGAGCTTTTGCCCGAGCCTGTCGAGCCGATAATTCCCACCGTCTGCCCCCGCTTAATTTTAAGGTTAATATTGTTAAGCGCGTTTTCGCCCCCGCCGTAGGAAAGGCAGACGTTATTAAATTCAACTGCATATGAACTGCTTAAATCGCCCTTAGTCACCTCTCCCGCGGGCATATCGGGCTTAATATCCAGCACAGACTGTATGCGGTTTCCGCATGCTACCGCCTTAGTGACCGTGATTATAAGGTTGGCGAGCTTTACAAGCTCAACCAATATCTGCGACATATAGTTATACTGCGCCACCACGTCGCCGCTCGTCGCCGCGCCGATATTTACCCTAAGCCCGCCTATATATATAAGCGCGATTATCGCAATGTTGATTATAAGGACAGTTACGGGATTTAAAAAGGGGGAAATTTTACCAACCGCTATTTGCATATCGGCAAGGGCGCGGTTCTGCGCGTTAAAATCGGAGATTTCCTCCTTTTCCTTGCAAAAAGCGCGCACTACACGCGTTCCCGAAAGGTTTTCGCGGGTTTTCGCCAGCACTCCGTCAAGTCTTTGCTGTACCTTGCGGTAAAGCGGAATACAAACAAGCATTACCGCGAAGATTATAACCGCCAATACAGGCACGGCAACTGCGAAGACAAGGGCTGTGCTGACATCTACAGTAAACGCCATTATCACCGCACCGAAGACGACAATCGGCGAACGCAAAACAAGACGGAAGGTAAGGTTTACCCCCGACTGCACCTGATTAATGTCCCCCGTAAGCCTTGTGATAAGGGTCGGCGCGCCTAATTCGTCAAGCTGTGAGAAGGACAGCTTGCCTATATGCGAAAAAAGCGCGTGCCGAACCCTTGCCGAGAACCCAACTGCGGCTTTCGCGGCAAAATACTGCGCCGCAACAGCGCAGACAAGCCCTAACACCGCGAAAATGCCGAGCACGCCGCACATCTTTAAAATATACGTCTTGTCCCCCGCCGCTATACCGTTATCGATAATAGCCGCGACAATCAGCGGCACGATAAGCTCAAAAACCGCCTCGGTCAGCTTGAAAAACGGAGCTAAAACACTTTCCTTTTTATAATTTTTCAAATACTTTAATAGCTTAAACATATATCAATCCCCGATAAATAATAACATTATTGTTTTCCCTTTTCAAGCCCCTATGCCAAATTATTGAAAAATAAATGTTGTTATGTTACAATAATATTGTTAGGGTGGTTAATTATGGTTAAATACTCATATTACGACAGCATAATCGGGGTAATTAAAATCGGTATAAGCGGCGGGGCGGTTTGTGAAATCGGAATTGCGGACCGTCTCGGCGAAAGCGCGCCTTCCGCACTTGCTGACAGGGCTTTTAAGGAAATCTCTGAGTACCTTGACGGGAAACGCAAAAGCTTTGATTTTCCTATTGCTCCCAAAGGTACGGATTTTCAAAAAAAGGTATGGTCGGCGCTAAGCGAGATTCCCTACGGTAAAACCAAAACCTACGGCGAAATCGCCGCAGATATAGGAAACCCGCAAGCCGCGCGGGCGGTCGGAAATGCCTGTAACAAAAACCCGCTTTTGTTAGCCGTACCCTGCCACCGCGTGTTAGGCGCGGACGGCTCGCTCACAGGCTTTGCCGCAGGTATAGAGGTAAAAAAGCATTTACTCCAACTTGAAAAGAAATACAGTTTCTAAAAAAGCAAGCCCGTACATATTTATCTTTTAAAAATATGTACGGGTTAAATTAATTGTTTTGATCTTCCATATTCTCCAATGCGTATTTACAGCATTGCAGAACAAGCAAATTAAAGGAAATATTGTTTTCGGATGCCGTTTTTTGAGCTTCTCAAACAAAGGCTCGGTAAAACGCACCGTCCTCGCTACATTCGCGCTCTTAAGCTCGTTATCTATTTTAAACATTTTCATCACCAATATAATAGTATGCTTGTTTTTGGTTATATTTATATAACCATTTATGGTTGCAAAAATATGGTTTATAATATATAATGTTATGGGTGATGAAAATGAAATGTGAAAACTATTTGTGCATATATGAAAATGGTGGGGATTGCCTTTTGAAAAGCATTGAAGAAGAAAATCTTGGAAAGCTAAAGACAAAAAGCAGACTCATTGAAAATGATGCAATATATGTAACCGAAAAATCTCCGAGCACCTAAAGCACTCGGAGATTTTTGTGTTAATAGTAAAAATACTTGTTAATATTATCTCTTGCTTAAAACTTCGTCTTCGTATTTCTTAATCTCGTTAAACCATTCGGGACCCGCGGTAACACCCTCGACCTCGCAGTAATGCTCCCAAATATCGCCGAAAGGCAGCATTTTAGCCTCCTCCTGCATTACCATAAGCTCGGTGAATTTACCCTCGTCCTGAAGCTTTTTAAGGCTATCATTAGGTAAGCACATAGCGTTAAGCAGAGCCTTCTGCCAGCTTCTGAAGCCCACAGTCCAGGCGGAAATGCGGTTTATGCTCGCGTCAAAGAAGTCAAGCGCCATATAAACCCTGTCAAGTGCGTCGTTGCGGACGATTTCCTTAGCCATCTCCTTAGTCTCGTCGTCAAGGAGGACTACGTGGTCGGAATCCCAGCGAACGCCCCTTGTAATATGTAAAGCAAGCTCAGGGAAGAAGCAAAGGAGCGCGGAAATTTTATCCGAAACATACTCCTGCGGGTGATAGTGGCCGTTGTCCATAAGGGGAAGACAGCCGGGGTGGGTTGCGGCAAAGCTTAAGGTAAATTCCGCACTGCCCGCGGTAAAGGACTCAACACCGATACCGAAAACCTTTGACTCTGCACAGGGCTTAACCATTGCGGGGTCGTGCGGCTCGGAAAGAATTTCCTCAAAGGCCTCCTTATATCTCATTCTCGGACCCATTCTGTCGGCAGGAATGTCCTTATAGCCGTCGCCCGTCCAGATATTCATAACACAGGGAACGCCCGTCTCCTCGGCGAAATACTGGGAAATGCGTATGCACGCCTTGCCGTGGTTAATCCAGAAGCGGCGAACCTCCTCGTCTGGGCTTGAGAGGGTAAGTCCGTCCTTTACCATCGGGTGGGAGAAGAAGGTGGGGTTAAAGTCGATACCCATATTTCTTTCCTTAGCGTACTCAACCCACTTTTTAAAGTGCTTAGGCTCCAATTTGTCGCGGTCGGCGAACTCGCCGTCCTCAAAAATTGCGTAGCTTGCGTGAAGATTAAGCTTTTTCTTGCCGGGGCAAAGGGACATCGCCTTGTCCATATCCTGCATAAGCTGTTCGGGAGTGGTCGCCTTGCCGGGGTAGTTGCCTGTGGTAAGAATACCGCCCGAAAGAGCATCCTTACTGTCAAAGCCGCCAACGTCGTCGCCCTGCCAGCAGTGAAGGGAGACGGGAATCGCTCTGAGCTTTTCTATCGCCGCGTCGGTGTCAATACCGAACTCGGCATAGCGTTTTTTTGCTTCCTCATATCTTGTCATACCGTTACCTCCGTTTTATTATTTAACATATTCATTATATATTAAAACACATAAAAAAATAAGGACATTACTTTTTAAAAAAAGCGTCCTTATTTAATAAAATCTTAAATTGTATTTTCCTTTTCTTTCTTGCGGTAGCTTTTGGGGCTCATACCGTATTTTTCGGTGAAAATTCGGTAGAAATAGCTTGTGTTTTCATACCCCACCATAACTATTATATCCCCCACCGAAAGGGCGGTGTTTTTAAGCAGAATCGCCGCCTTTGTAAGGCGCTTTTCCATTAAATGCTCCTTAAAGGTCTTGCCCGTCGCGTCCTTTACCGTACTGCTGACATAAGCCGCCGAAACATTACAGCGCTTTGCGACGTTATTTAAGCTTGCGCTTGCGTAATTCTGCTCGATTTCGGTCATTGCGGACATTACTATCGTATTTGCTACCGTGTCAGGCTCGCCCGTGATAAGGCAGTCGGTAAGGCCTAAAAGCTGTAAAAACAAGAGCCCCATTGTAATCTGATTTATATTGCGCCTGTTCGGTTGCTTGTTTACAACACTCCAGATAAGATTCTCCATTAAATTCTGCACAGGAAGCGAGTCGGTCACGTTAAAGTGCATATAGCCTATCTCGTGGCCCTTACCCGCAAGCCCCGAAAAAAGGAACTGGCTTATCTTATTGTCCGAGCCTATCATCTCGATAGCGGTGTTAAAGAACTGGGGCAAAACGATTAAATTAATCGCAATATCGTCAAAGCCCGCGGCGTCGGTCTGATGGCTCGCGTGCTGATTTAAAAGCAGTATTTCCCCCGTTTTGAGGATAACCTCCGCCGTATCGTTAATTATATGCCGCTGTGAGCCCGAGCATATATATATAATCTCAACATAATTATGGCTGTGCTTAGGAAAAGCGATAAATCTCGTGTTGGGTCTTATTGTGAAAAGCTTTCCCGCCTCTAACAGCTTTTGACTGTCTACAAGCGAGGGCATATTGTCCGAATATACGCTCATATCGAGGGTTCCGCCGTTTAAGATGTTTTTTTCCTCGTCGGTTATTTTTGAAAGCTGCTTTAAAAGCTCCCGATTCATCGGTTTTCACCCCAAAATCCAGTGTTTTATTACTCCCGATTTTTAAATATTCCGCACCTTTTAACCGCCAGATAAAAGGGTATGCCGAAGGCGTAGCAGACTATAAGCTCGCCGAGGCCCACCTCAAGACCCGAAATCACAAAGCCCCAAACGGTAAAGCCCTCCGGCAGGAAGAAAAAGGCGATTTCAAGTCCTATTACCACCGCATTAATTATAACGGGCGGCAGCATTGCAAGCAGCGGCAAGCCCTTGAATTTAATATTTTTAAAATAGTATGTAAGTATCGCCGCGATAAGGGTTGCCGCCGTTCCGAAAATCATATCAAGCGCGTTAAAGGAGCCGATATTTGCGATAAAGCACCCCAACGTAACGCCGGGTATAGCCGCGGGCGTAAATATCGGAAGAAGGGTTAAGACCTCTGAAATTCTTAACTGAATGGGCCCGTAGGCCAGCGAAAAGATATTACATAAATATGTAAGTCCCGCATACGCGGCGGCAATAAGCGCGCCTGTCACTATAAATTCGATTTTACTTTTTCGGTTTTGCATTGGTTTTCTCTCCCCTGAGACTGTTTATTATTGTAGTTTCTTATAAAATTCCACCGCGAGACGGTCGCACCGCTCGTTTTCGGGGTGTCCCGCGTGACCCTTGACCCACTCGATTTCTACCTTATGGGTTTCAAGTAAATCAAGCAAGGTTTCCCACAGGTCGGCGTTAAGCGCGGGCTTTTTATCCGCCTTGCGCCAGTTGTTTTTCTGCCACGATTTTGCCCAACCCTTGCCTATACCGTCCGCAACATATTTTGAGTCGGTTACAAGCCTTACCTCGCAGGGCTCTTTTAAGGCTTCAAGCGCCTTTATTACGGCGGTAAGCTCCATACGGTTGTTGGTGGTCTGTCTTTCCCCGCCCGAAAGCTCCCTTTCTACCCCGTTATAGCGCAGTACCGCGCCCCAGCCGCCGGGTCCGGGATTTCCCGAGCAGGCACCGTCGGTAAAAATATCGATATGCTTCATAGCTTAATACTTTCTGTAACAGCCGATAACCTTGCCTATAACGTGGGGATCCTCGGGATAAATCGGCGAAAAGTCGGGGTTTTCGGGCATAAAGATTATCCTGCCGTCCTTAATAAGCAGTCTTTTTACCGTCGCGTCGTCCCCGTCCATACCTATAACAATATCGCCACTCCTGCAGGAGGCGTTTTTATCTGCAATAATAATGTCGCCGTCAAGAATACCCGCGTCCCGCATACTTAGTCCCGAAACCCGCAGGGCGAAAAGCCCCTCCGCGTCCTTAGACGGATAAGGAATATAATCCTCAATTTCCTCGATAGCAAGTATCGGCTGACCTGCCGTGATTTTTCCGACGACAGGCACCATGGACGCATCGTATTCGGTATCCAGCCTTATCGCTCTTGAGGATTTCGCGTCGCGGACGATATACCCCTCCTCTTCAAGCGCGTTTAAAATCGCGTGAACCGTCGAGGTGGACTTAATTCCCGTGGCGGCGCAGATTTCCCTAACCGTAGGCGGAAAGCCCGAGGACATCTCCTTAACAAGAAAATTATATACCTTAAGCTGTTTTTCAGTAAGCGGAGTCTTTGACATCTTCCCGTATCCTCCCGAACATTTATTCTATTTTATTATATCATTTACGCCGCCTTTGTGCAACACTTTTTTTATTTTTTCCAATCATTCGCTCACGGTCTTTTTGAATATAGCAAGCGTGGGCACACCTTCGGCACAGATTCTATCACCTGTATCACAGTATCCGACACTTTGATAGCACCTGCGATTTTTCTCCAGATCCTCGGGAAAATCAACATAATAACACCTAGCATCGGGAAACTCCTTCTCGCACAAGAGAATTGCTTCTCTTGCAATTCCTTTGTTCTGATAATTCGGATGGATATATATCCGAGCAAGATAGTATTCTCCGTTTCCAATCTCCTCATAGTTACCTCGTTTTCCCTGCAGACGGTAGAAAATCCCGCCAACGATCTTATCATCATACAGAATGGTAAAATGGCGGTTATGTTTATTTAACCTGCGCAGTATATCCTCCGGTCCTCTAAGAAAAGGATTACCTTCATCATGGTATTTTTCGTATAAAGACTTGAAGGCTGCTTTTTGCATTTGGGATAATTCCTCGGCTTCTGAGGGTACTGTTGTTTTAATTGATATGCTCATAGTTTTATTCCTTTCTGAAAACATCGAGTGTGTGGTGCGAGTAACCAACCATATCTTGTCTTTCGCAGGTTGCAAGGTGGTACTTTAAATACAGCTCATACATTTTATCGTCCATTCGGTCTACGGTTTCCCGCATATGATTTGTGTAGCCGTCAGCGGCAATAAAGTGGAGCGGCGTAACATTGAACTTGGCTCTTAAACTGTCAATATCCTCTTTGCGGTACAGCTCGAATATATCCCACGGATTTGAAAAGGTATCAAATGTTTCTGTGTTAATCATACACTTTTCAATGATATTGTAGATTTCACCGCGGACAAAACCGTATGACAAAATGCTCGCGTCCCCCATACAGTATGCGGCGAATATAATGCCGCCCTTCTTTGTCGCACGTATTGCTTCCGATAAGGCTTTCAGCTTATCCTCCCTTGTAAACAGATGATACATCGGACCAAGCAGCAGAGTAATATCATATGTATTACTCTCGAAATCGGATAAGTTGGTAGCATTGCCCTGTGTGATTGTGACGGGTTCCCCTTCAATAGTGTTTTGCTTGAAGATTTCAATATTATGCTCAACTAATTCAACCGCGTCCACTTGATAGCCCTTTTGTGCCAAGGCGTGGGAGTACCGACCTGTCGCCGCTCCAATTTCCAAAACTCGCATATCAGGTTCCAGATACTTTTCAAGATACTTCATAGTGGTAATATACTCTACCATTCCGTGTTTGGAAATAAGACGGCGGTCTTCATCGTTGCTCTCATAAAAGTGTCTTAAATAATCTTTTGTTTCCATCTCAAAGCCTCCTAAAAAATATAAAAAACGGTGCAAATCGAAAAGCTCTTCGACCTGCACCGTCATTATCCCAATATCCCATAATCCTACTTAAAGACTATGCCGAAATTTTGGTACGACAATGCAAGCCCGACGAATACCAATAGCGGGTATTCAGGTCGTGCTTTGGAAGCATATTAATATTCAAAGCAAGAGTATTAACAGCCATTGCCGTAGTCCTTTCTGTAAATTTTTGTATATTATACTACTCTTTCGGGCGCTTGTCAATACAGCGTCCCTCGTTTTGAGAGCTTTTTTCCTTTTTTCCGAAAATTTCAAATAATCCCATAACAATAAGGAGCGCGCCGAAAATTTTTGCTGTGATTTTTCCGCCTAAAAGGTCGGTAAAATAGAGTCCCAACGCCGCGCCGATAAGTCCCCATGCGGCAATTTTTAAGGTTATCTTCCATTTGATTTGTTTTTTTATCGCGTACACCGTAACCGCCGTCGCGGCAATCGGTATAAAAAACAGCAGATTAATCCCCTGCGATTTTAACTGCGGCGTATCGGTAAAAAGCGATAAATACATAACAAGCACCGCGCCGCCGCCCAGCCCCATAGCGCCTATTATTCCCGAAAAAAGCCCTGCTAAAAGGGCCGCCCACTTCATCTTAAAAGCAGGCGCACGCCTGCGTAAACCATAAATCCGCCGAAAATTCTTTTTAGCCATACGGGAGAAATTTTCTTTAAGCAGTAGGTTCCAATAAGCGAGCCGACAAGCCCGCCGGGAATAAAAACAAAGGAATCAGCAAGCGAAACATAGCCCTTTAAAAGATAAAGCACGGCGCTTAGAAGGGTTATGGGCAGTATCACCGCCACGGCGTTAGCGTGGGCCTCCTTGCGTTCAAGACCGAGCTTTTTTAAAATCGGCACGGCTATTATTCCCCCGCCCGCGCCCAAAAGTCCGTTTACAAAGCCGACGCCAAGACCCGAAAGCGCGGTCATTAAGTTTGCTTTCCTTGAAGCCTTCATATCATCACCGATTATAGCTTTTCCGCAAAGCACAAAAATAAACCGCAGGTTTGGCTTAATTTTACAAGCATAGCAAGATTTGTCTATAAAGTATAATACATTTTACTTGCTAAGACAGAAAATAATTTGTAAAATTGGGATATAGAAGCATAGACTCAAAAGGTGGTTTTATAATGATTAGAGTTACTGTTTATAATGAATTTATTCACGAGAAAACCGAGGGCGCTATTAAGGCGATTTACCCCAACGGCATACATATGGCTTTAAAGGAAAACCTTACAGATGACGAGATTGCAGTTAAAACCGTCACGCTTGATAATGTAAACGATATTACCGACGAGCTTTTAGCCGAAACCGACGTTATGCTCTGGTGGGGTCATATGCGTCACGACGACGTACCCGACGAGGTGGCAAGGCGGGTGCAGAATGCGGTGCTTTCGGGTATGGGAATTATTTTTCTCCATTCCGCTCACCATTCAAAGCCCTTTAAACTGCTTATGGGTACTCCCTG
>JBJEOD010000190.1:0-2189 GCA_051880535.1 Acutalibacteraceae bacterium
CGCATATTATCGTTTTTCGGCGGCAGCTCAAAGGGCTTTGGTTCTTTCACAATGGGCGGCGATACCGTAAGCGTTCCGCCGCATCCGCCGAGCAGATATTCCATTGCCTCAACATAGGATTTGTTATAGTACCTTCGGACAAAGTCGATGGCGTCACCGCCTACCTGTTCATATTGGTGATACCACAGATTGCCGCGCACAGTGACCTTCTGTGAGCCATCACGCCATACATACTCCTTGCCGGAGCGTTTTAATGTTTCGCCAAGGCTTTGCAGCAAAGAGACAAGATTGGTCTGCCGTGACTGCTGTTTTTGTTCTTCCGTGAAATGAATATATTTTCTTTCCATTGGTATTCCTTTCTGATATAATACTGTTGTGATTCATCGAATATTTTTTTATAGTCAGCATATAATATCACCGAACATATTTTTTCGAGAAAGCCTTGACAAAAGGTTGTTTTTCGTATATAATATGTTCAGTGATCGAGTTGCAGAAACCTGCGAGGCCTGCGACCGGGGGAGTTCCTGCGGGAGCTCCCTTTACTTTTACGGAGGTTGTTTATGACAAAACCGTTTTTATCGTTCAAGGATCAAATTGAAAAATTAGAAAATGAAAAACAACTCAAGATTCCGGATCATGCTTATGCCGAACAGATGCTTAGAGAAATTGGTTATTTCAGCTTAATCGGCGGTTATAAAAGTCCGTTTAAAAATTCCACAACTAAAAAATACCGTGACGGCGTTTCTTTCGAGGATATTGTCGCACTGTATAAGTTTGATGAAAATCTCAGGGAGCTTTTTCTGAAATACATATTACAAATTGAACGCCATATTCGTTCTTTGCTTTCCTATTATTTTACCGAAAAATACGGGGAACAGCAGTCATTTTATCTTGATGCTAAGAACTACATCGGAAGTCCGAAGAGGAAAAGCGATGTCGCTAAACTAATCGGAACTTTAGACACCCTCGCAAACAAAAACAGCGATTATCCGTATATCAATCACCAAAGAACAGTCTACGGAAATGTTCCTCTTTGGGTGCTTGTAAACGGCTTGACTTTCGGTACACTGTCAAAGTTTTACGGACTTGTAACATCGGATATCCGTGTTAAAATATCCAAAAACTTCAGCGGCGTAAACGAAAAACAGCTTGAGCAATACCTTAAAGTCATTACTAAATTTCGCAATGTCTGCGCACACAACGAAAGACTGTTTTCTTATCAGACGCGGAATGATATTCCGGATACAGCCTTACATAAAAAACTTTCCATACCGCAAAAAGGTTCGCAATACATTTGCGGAAAGCGAGATTTATTCGCTTTGGTTATTGCTTTTCGGTACTTATTGCCGGATAGGGATTTCAAAATGTTCAAGCAAAGCCTTTGCCGAATTTTTACCCATTATTTCACGAGCGCGCACTCGTTGTCGGAAACAGCATTGTATCAAATGATGGGTTTCCCGAACAATTGGAAAAAAATTACGAGTTATAGAAAATAAGCCGAGATAAATAAAAGCCTACGAAAGTATTTTCGCGGGCTTTCTTTATCCTTGTCGTAGGCCGTGAGCCTGCTTTTTTTCATCGATTTTTCTTTTTTGTTTACGGTCGATGGCAACGCCTTTTCCTTTGCGCTCATCTTCCAAGCGATTTTGAATCGTTCGACTGAGATGATGCAGAAGACGGATAGTACCCAATGCCGCCGACCAATTTCTGCTTGATTTTATACTGTGCAATAGCTGCTGTGCATACCTGTTGCCGTGTTCTGAGGCGGCGGACAGATAGAACACTGCCTTACTGTAATCCTGCTCTGTTTCTTTACCGTACAGATAAAGTTTTCCGAGTTGGTATTCCGCAAAGTTATTGCCATTCTTGGCGGCAATTTCAAAGTAACGGATTGCCCGAAGAACATCCTTGACCCCGTCCTCGGTCAGCAATATCTTTCCTGCAAAATAGGCGGCATAGGGGTTGTCCTGTGCGGCTGCTCTTTCAAGATAGCCGACAGCCCGTTCCAAATCCTGCGGAATGATTTCTCCGCGGTACAACAGCTTGCCGAGAATATATTGCGCCGGAGCGAAGTGCTTGTCTGCCGATTCGGTCAGAAGCCTAATCGCTTCGGGTATATTCTGTAAGAGCACTACGCCGTCGAGGTACGCCTTGCCGAGTAGATATTTCGCATAGCGGTTTCCTTTATC
>JBJEOD010000191.1:0-2187 GCA_051880535.1 Acutalibacteraceae bacterium
ATCAGTCGCTTATAGCCACCAAGGCAAACCGAATTGTCCGCGCGGCGGACGGCAGACCCGTTATGGAGTTCGGCGCAAGGCGCGCCCACGGCTACGGCGCGGCGTACTACGGCGCTAGAGCTGCTATAATAGGCGGCTGTAAGGGTACCTCCTGCCTGCTTACCGCAAAGGATTTCGGAGTTCCCGCCTCGGGTACAATGGCGCACAGCTGGGTTCAGCTCTTTGACGACGAGTACACCGCCTTTAAGACCTACGCCGAAAAATATCCTGATTCCTGTATGCTGCTTGTAGACACCTACAATGTTTTAAAATCGGGTATTCCCAACGCGATAAGGGTATTTGACGAGGTTTTAAAGCCTTTAGGAAAACGCCCGCTGGGTATCCGCATTGACAGCGGCGATATAACCTATATCACCAAGCGCGCCCGCAAAATGCTTGACGAAGCGGGCTATAACGACTGCAAAATTTGCATTTCGAACTCTCTTGACGAGTATTTAATTCGGGATATGATTTTTCAGGGCGCCAAGGTGGACAGCTACGGCGTGGGCGAGCGGCTTATAACCGCTTCGAGTGAGGCGGTGTTCGGCGGCGTTTACAAGCTTGCCGCGGTCGAGAAAAACGGCGGGATTATACCCAAAATCAAGATAAGCGAAAACGCGGCTAAAATCACCCTCCCCGGCGTTAAGATTCCGTGGCGGCTTTACGACCGCGAGACGGGCAAGGCGATAGCCGACGTTATAACCCTCAATAATGAAAAAATATCATCGGACGAGCCTTATGAGATTTTCGACCCCGAGCATACCTGGAAACGCAAGGTCGTAAGCGACTTTGTGGCTAAAAAGCTACAGGTTAAGATTTTTGAAAAGGGAAAGCAGGTCTACCAGTCCCCGTCGGTCAAGGAAATTTCCGACTACCGCGCCGAGCAGGTCGGATCTCTCTGGGACGAGGTTACACGCTTTGAAAACCCGCACACCTATTATGTGGATTTATCCGAGGAGCTGTGGAATTTGCGTCACGACCTGCTTAACAGTCTTTCATAACGGCGGTTTGTTAAGAAACAATAATATCAATATGCGGCGAAAGGAAGCTTACAATGAAAAAAATATTTTGCTTAATTTTGTCTTTGACTATGGTTTTTTCCTTTGCGGCCTGCGGCAAGGAAAAGGAAAAGGAGAATACTGCCGCGGTCGATCTTGAATATTACGCCTCTTTGGGGCAAATTCCCGAGTGTAAATTCAAGCTCGGCGACAGCGCCGACGATTTAGAAAGCACGCTTTCGTCTGAGGAGCAGTCTGCGGTAAGCGCGGGCGAGGAATACGTTTTCGCTGTGACCGAGGGCGAAAAATCGGTGCGGATTGATAACGGCGCCTTTTCGTTTTTTTACGAAAAGGAGAAAAAGGACAGCGGAATATCCTATATCGCGGCGTTTGATACCGTTTACGGCTTTGAGATCGGAACCTCGGTATTGGACCTTAAAAACGCCCTTGCGGAATACGAATACACCGAGGAACCCGCCGACAGCGACAACGCGTTTTTCCTTATGGGGATAGAAAACGGCACGGTTTTAAAATATTCCTTTGACAACGCCGCCGTAATCTTTGTATTTCAGGACAGCGAGCTTTTCGCCGCCGCGCTTTACAGCACGGAGAACTGGACAATATAATTTTTTTAGGAGCAAATATGTCTTTAAACACAGAAGAAAAAACAATTACACTCCCCGTCCTGCCCCTTCGCGGACTGGTGGTTTTCCCGGGGACTGTGATCTCCTTTGACGTGGGAAGAAAGAAATCCTCCGCGGCGCTTAAGGCGGCAATGGAGCGGGATCAGCTTGTTTTCGCCGTCGCACAGAAAGAGGTTTACGTTGAAGAGCCCGAGGACGGGGATTTATACGAAATCGGCTGTATCGTAAGGGTACGGCAGGTGCTTAAAATATCCGAAAACGCGGTTAAGGTGCTTGTTGAGGGGGTCTGCCGCGCAAGCCATAAGGGACTTTACCGCAAGGCGGGATATATGGCGTCGGATATTACCGAGATAAAGGACAGGGAAATAAAGAACCGCCCAATATATATCGAATCCCTTATCCGCAGGGTAAAGACCCAGTTTGAAAAGTATGTCAACGTATATGCAAACGCTTCGCCCGACGTGATTATGAATATCGCCGGAGCCGACGATATTGGCTATTTAGCC
>JBJEOD010000192.1:0-10188 GCA_051880535.1 Acutalibacteraceae bacterium
CAAAATTTCAAGTTGAACATTTGTGAAGATATTATTTCAGACGATTACTTTTCTCAGCCGACCGATATTCTTTTCTACAGCGGAAAAAAAGTTAACGGCGCAGGGGTGTTTGCACTTGTAAGCGCCGCAAATATCTACAATAGCTCGGATAAAAGCTATCGAATATACGAGCTATCAGCTGAACTGAACTCTTGGCAGGAGCTTAACAGCTTTTATACGCCCGTGGTCTATATTAACGGCAGGGGCACGCGCTACGAGGAGGCGCGGGCAACGGGGCTTGCCTATACGGGTCAGCCGAAGCTCTTAGAGTCGCAGAATATGCTGACCGACCGTTTTAAGGCATATTTTACCTCGGACGGATATTCCTCCTGCTTCAGGCTTCCTTTTTCGGGTCTTAATAACGGAACGGTTAAATGCCGCGTTTACAAAACGCCGTCCTCTTATACCGATTGGGTTATTTTAGAGGGGAAATCGTCGGTCACGGCTACCTTTTATACCGCCCAGATAACCCTTAATATCGACCGTGAAAAGGGGATGCTTTACTTTACCGACTCCGAAGGTGATTACCCTGTTCCTATGATGAGCCTGTATCATGAAAACAATATATGCGTGACGGCGGGAAAGGATTTGGAGCACGGTCTTGAAAGCGCGGTTTCATGTACCTGCCGCGCGGTCTGCGGCTCAAAAATAGTCTTTTCCGGAGGCGCGGATAAGGGCAGAATTATAAGCGTACACGCGGATAATCCGCTGTATTTTCCCGTGGCTTCCTCCTGTACGGTGGGAGGCGACAATGCCGTAAAGGCTCTGCTCAGCTATAAAAACGGGTTCCTTGTATTTAAGCAGGACGAAATATTTGCCGTAACCCTTAATAACGGTGCGGCGGTTAATTCAAACTCCCTCTTGGCTGACGACAGCTCGGTATTTTACGTCGGCGATTCATTTTCCGTTAAAAAAATCAGCGGCGGCAAGGGGCTTAAAAACAAATATACCTGTATACTTTGCGGAAAATACGCGGTCTGGCTCGGTAGCGACCGAAGGGTTTACGCGCTTAATACATCCTCCTTTGAAATATCAGAGCTGTCCGCGGCGGTGGGGGATTATTTCGCCGCACTGAGCGATGAGGAGGTGCGCGGGTCCGTTGCGACAAAAATTGACAAAGGTTACCTCTTGCTAACGGGAGGAAAAGCTGTTATAATGGATTTCGGCGATGGTAATATAAAAAATTCCTCTTGGTATTTCTGGAGCTTTAATAATATCAATGTCCTGGGAGGCGTCGCCTCTAAGGGAGAGCTTGCGCTTATATGCACGGGCTCTGACGGCAGGGTTTTATACACGGCAGGTCTTTTGGGCGGCGAGGATACCGAAATACGCCTTGAAAACGGCTTGCTTAAGGTTATTAAAACATATGTTAAAAGCAGTCTTCTGACTAAAAGCTTTGATTTCGGAAGTATGACGGGCAAAAAGCTTATCGAGAGTGTTTTTCTGGCGGCTGCGGCGAATGAGGAGCTTGAAATATTCATCAACGGCAGGCGTTTTGATTCGTTAATGCTCAACGAGACCGAGCTTGACTGCACCTGCGGCACATTGAAATCGGTGAAGCTTATTCCGCACTTAAACGCGGTGAAATCGTTACAGCTGGGCTTTAGCGCCGAACACGGCTTTGCTTTGGGGGAGCTTTCGGTAAACTACAAGGAATCGGTATAACGGTTCGGAGGGAATAATGAAAAAAACTTTAATCTGTCTTTTTCTGGCGGTCTGCCTGCTTGCGGGCTGTACTGTTAAGGATACGGTAAGCGAGGGCGGAGCCGTGAATACGAAGTATGCCGATACCGCTTCGTCGGGTGTTTGGCTGTCTTTCAGCGAAATAAACTCCATGCTTAAAAGCGGGGACGGCTTTAAGGCTGAGCTTTCAAGGGCTATTGAAAATTGCAAAGCTCTTAAAATAGGGGAGATATACGTACATATACGCTCCTACTGCGACTCCCTTTTTAAGTCGGATTATTTTCCGCTTATAAGCGCCGCTGAGGGGCTTGATTACGACGTCTTTGAATACATAGTAAGCGCCTGCCATTCCGCGGGGCTAAAGGTTCACGCCTGGATAAACCCCTACCGTGTGCTGACCTCTTCAGACAATCCCGAGGATTTAAGCCGGGAAAGCCCCGCCTATAAATGGCTTCACGACGATGACCCCGAAAATGATAAAAACGTGGTTATATACAACGGTATTTACCTTAATCCTGCCGAGTATGAGGTAAGGGAGCTTGTCATAAGCGGGATATGTGAGGTATTGCAAAAATACGATGTGGATGGCATACACTTCGACGACTACTTTTATCCTACAACCGACCCGGAATTTGATTTATTAAGCTACGAAAAATACAAATCGGACACGGAAAATCCGCTTGAGCTATCAGACTGGCGGCGTTCAAACGTAAACGCATTAATATCGGGCGCTTATACTGCGGTGAAGTTTTATGATAAAAATATTCTTTTTACTGTAAGTCCTATGGCGTCGGTGGAAAAGAATTATAACGAGCTTTACGCCGATGTTTCGGGCTGGATTAAAAACGGCTGTGTTGATTGCATTATACCGCAGCTTTATTTCGGCTTTAATTATCCCGATCCTGAGTTCTGCTTTGAAGGTCTGCTTGAAAAATGGACGGCGCTTGCCGCGGAGAATACAGAGGTTGAGCTTAAAATCGGCTTGGCACCCTACAAAATCGGAACCGATTCCGAGGCGGATTGCGAGGAATGGAACGCCTCCTTCGATATTTTGGCGCGTCAGGCAAAAATCTGCCGTGAAAACGGAGGCGTATCAGGCTATGTCTTGTTCTCCTACAGCTCGCTTTTTTCCGAAAACGAGCTTAATGTAAAACAACGGAATAATCTGACGAATTTTGTAAATTCCTGCGATTAATTTACGGATTTAAGACGGTGCTTTCAGACTTTTTTTGCTATACGCATAACAGAAAAATCAACAAATTTTTTTTGAATAAATTGCGTATTATATGCAACTTAATGTCGATATTTGTTAATTATTAACAAATATCGACATTTAATTTTTTCGTTTGTTTCGGAAATTTAACAAAAATAACTTGAAAAATGAATAGAATGCTGATATAATAAAAGCATAAAATAAGTTGAAGGGCGGATTTTGATTTCTCAATACCGTCCGCCACAGAAAGAAGAGGTGCGAAAATGAAGGATTTTGTTAAAAACTTCAGCTCCGGAATTACCGCGGAGGCTTATAAATACCTTGGCTCTTTTTTAAAGGGCGATGCCGCAATCTTCAGGGTTTGGGCGCCTAAGGCTACGTCGGTTTCGGTAGTCGGCGATTTTAACGGCTGGGACAAAGCGGCCAACCCGATGAAAAGAACCGACGGCGGCATATGGGAGACGAGGATTAAAGGACTTAAGCAGTATGATGTGTACAAATACGCTGTAACAGGCGGCGACGGAATGACCGTCCTTAAATCCGACCCGTACGCCCGCCATTACGAGACTGCGCCCGCCAACGCTTCAAAAATATATGAGTCCGAATATGCATGGAACGACCAAAAATGGCAGACCGAGGCCAAGCAGAAGAACATATATGAATCCCCCGTAAATATTTATGAGGTACATGCAGGCTCCTGGCGCAGATTTGCCGACGGCAGTACCTACGATTATGTGACGCTGGCAAAGGAGCTTTCCAAGTATCTTAAAAAGATGAATTACACCCACGTTGAGCTTATGCCGATTACCGAGTACCCCTTCGAGGGCTCCTGGGGTTATCAGGTGTCGGGCTATTTTGCACCGACCTCGCGCTACGGCACGCCTGACGATTTTAAGAAATTCGTCGATATAATGCACCAAAACGGGATAGGAGTTATCCTCGATTGGGTTCCAGCCCATTTCCCGCGCGACGGGTTCGGACTTTTCCGTTTCGACGGCACTCCCTGCTATGAGTACGCCGATCCGCGCAAGGGCGAGCATAAGGAGTGGGGCACCGTGGTCTTCGATTACGGCAAGCCGCAGGTAAGGAATTTCCTGATTTCAAGCGCGGTTTACTGGATTAAGGAGTATCACGTGGACGGACTTCGGGTTGACGCGGTGGCTTCAATGCTTTACCTTGACTACGGCCGTCAGGGGGGCGATTGGGTTCCCAACTCCTACGGAGGACACGAAAATCTTGAGGCCATCGCCTTCTTAAAGGACGTTAATACCGCGGCGTTTGCCGCAAATCCCTCGGTTATGATGATAGCGGAGGAATCTACCGCCTGGCCGCTTGTAACAAAGCCGCCGCAGGACGGGGGTCTCGGGTTTAACTTTAAGTGGAATATGGGCTGGATGAACGATATGCTCCGCTATATGTCGCTCGACCCGCTTTTCAGGAAGAACAACCACGACTGTCTGACCTTCTCGTTCTTCTATGCGTTTTCGGAAAATTTCATACTTCCGCTCTCCCACGACGAGGTGGTGCACGGCAAATGCTCTATGATTCAGAAGATGCCGGGCGAGTACGATATGAAGTTTGCATCGCTCCGCGCCTTTTACGCCTATATTATGGCGCACCCCGGGAAAAAGCTCTTATTTATGGGTCAGGAGTTTGCCCAGTTTATCGAGTGGAACTATGAGCAGGAGCTTGACTGGCTGCTGCTTGATTACGACAAGCACCGTATGATGCAGGAATATTCTGCCGAGCTTAATAGGTTTTATCTTAAAAATCCCGAGCTTTGGCAGATAGATTACTCCTGGGACGGCTTTTCGTGGATTTCCAACGACGATAACGCCCAGAGCATTATTGCCTTCCGCCGCATGGATAAATCGGGGAACGAGCTTATCGCGGTCTGCAATTTCGTCCCCGTTGCAAGGGAAAACTACCGTATCGGTGTTCCTAAAAAGGGAAGCTATCGCAGAATTTTCTGCTCTGACAGCTTAAGCTTCGGCGGCACAACCGCGGAGGAAAAGGTAAGCTACAGGAGCGAAAAGAAGCCAATGCACGGCTATGAGAATTCAGTCAGTCTTGATATTCCCGCGATGTCGGTAAGCTTTTACCGCGTTCCAGCGACTAAAAAGACCGCGCCGCGCAAAAAAAAGTAATAAATTTATAACCCCAGCATATTATGGTAGGGTTAGAAAAATAAAATGTCGGGAGTGTTTATATGAACAGCAAAAAATGTGTAGCAATGCTTCTTGCCGGTGGGCAGGGAAGCAGACTCGGAGTTTTAACAAGCAAAATAGCCAAGCCCGCTGTTCCCTACGGCGGCAAGTATCGAATCATTGATTTCCCGCTGTCGAACTGCGCAAATTCAGGTATCGATACTGTGGGAATCCTTACTCAGTACAAGCCCTTGGAGCTTAATGATTACGTAGGCTCGGGCAAGCCTTGGGACCTTGACCGTTCAAACGGCGGGGTACATATTCTGCCGCCTTATCAGGGGCAGAAGGGCGGCAACTGGTACAAGGGCACCGCGAATGCGATTTATCAGAATATGGAATTTATTTCCCGTTACGATCCCGAGTATGTTCTGGTCCTTTCGGGAGACCATATTTATAAAATGGATTATTCCAAAATGATTAACCAGCACGTAGCAAGCGGTGCCGCCTGCACGATAGCCGTGCTTGAGGTAACCCTTGAGGAGGCTTCCCGCTTCGGTATTATGAATACAAGGGAGGACGGGACAATCTACGAGTTTGAGGAAAAGCCTGCCAAGCCTAAAAGCACACTTGCTTCTATGGGTATTTATGTTTTCAGCTGGAAGAAGCTTAAAAAGTACCTTACCGAGGACGAGGCTAACCCCAACTCCTCAAACGATTTCGGCAAGGATGTTATCCCCGCGATGCTGAACTCAGGCGAGCTGTTAAAGGTTTACCGCTTTAACGATTACTGGAAGGATGTGGGAACGGTGGATTCGCTTTGGGAGGCTAACCTTGACCTTCTGAACCCGAAGATTGACCTTAACCTGTCCGACCAGAACTGGCGTATTTATTCCCGCACAACGGGTATTCCGCCGCAGTACATATCCGAAAACGCAGAGGTTGAAAATTCTCTTATTACCGACGGCTGTGAGGTTGAGGGAAAGCTTGACTATTCAATTCTCTTTGAAAACGTGACGGTTGAAAAGGGAGCGTCGGTGGAATATTCACTTGTTATGCCCGGCGCGGTTATAAAGAAGGGCGCTAAGGTGCGCTACTCGATAATCGCCGAGAACACCGTGATAGGCGAAAACGCCGAAATAGGCAGTGAGCCTGCGGCAACCGATACCGCGGGCTGGGGCATTACCGTTATAGGCGATAACCTTGAAATAGGCAAAAAAGCGGTAGTAGGACCGAAAAAAATGATAACCGAAAATGTCGGTGAGGAGGAGAAAATATGAGAACGTCTGCGGTTGCCGGAGTTGTTTTTGCGAATATCAACGATACATTACTTAAAAGACTTACCTCGAAACGGTCGATGGCGTCGGTTCCCTTCGGCGCGAGATACCGTCTTATCGATTTTCCGCTTTCAAACCTTGTAAATGCGGGCGTTTCGAGCGTGGGCATAATTACAAAAGAGAATTACCGCTCTCTTATGGACCACGTCGGTAACGGGGTTTATTGGGATCTTGACCGTAAGAACGGCGGACTTTATCTGCTGCCGCCGTATCTGACAAGCGGAACAAAGCGCTATAACGGCACTGTGGACGCGCTTCACGGCGCTATCGATTACATTGACCGCTGCAATGCGGAATATATTGTCCTTTGCAATGCGGATACGATTGCAAATATTGATTTGAGCGAGGCTATTAAGAGCCATATTGAAAAAAAGGCAGACGTGACAATTATTTACCACAAGGGCAAGCCGCCTGTTAACAACGCAGATATTATGCTTCTTGAGATCGGCAGAGGAAAGCGGATTGAAAAAATCAATTTTGAAACCGAAACCGACGAGAATACCAATTATTTTGCGGGCAGTGCGATTATATCACGTGAGCTTTTATTGAGGCTTGTGAACGAGGCGTATTCCGACGGGCAGATAAGCTTTACCCGCGACGTGCTTGCAAATATGACCGATAAGCTTAAAATTTACGGCTTTGAGCATAAGGAGTTTGTGGCTGTGCTTGACAGCACCGATGCTTACTATAACGCGAGCATGGCTTTGCTTGATACCAAGGTTCGCCGTCAGCTTTTCGGTACGGGACGCCCCGTTTTCACCAAAACGCGCGACGATATGCCTACCCGCTACGGCACCAAGGCAGAGGTTAAAAACTCCATTATAGCCGACGGCTGTGTTATTAACGGCACGGTCAGAAACAGTATATTATTCCGCGGAGTTACGGTAGAAAAGGACGCTGTGGTCGAGAACTGTATTTTAATGCAGGAAACCGCTGTCGGAGCGGCGGCTGACCTTAACAATGTTATAGCGGATAAAAACGCCGTAATAGGTGACGGTATGGTGCTTAAGGGAACGCCTGGAAAATGCGTTTTCGTCAAAAAAAATCAGATTTGGTAGGAAAGGAATTAAAGGAATGAAAGTATTATTTGCCTCAAGCGAGGTTTTACCCTTTGCAATGTCGGGAGGACTTGCGGACGTTGCGGGAGCTTTGCCAAAGGCGCTTCGCCGCAGATTTATCGGTTGCAGGGTGGTTATGCCGCTGTACGGCTGTATCAGCGCCGAAATGCGGGAAAAGATGACCTTTATTAAAAGCATAACAGTTTCGGTTGCATGGCGGCGGCAGTACTGCGGTATTTTTGAAGCACATGTTGACGGAATGATATACTATTTTATAGATAATCAGTATTACTTCGGCAGAGACGGGCTTTACGGCTATTATGACGACGCTGAGCGCTATGCCTTTTTCTCCCGCGCGGTGCTGGATATTATTCCGCATATCGGCTTTACTCCCGATATTATTCACTGCAACGACTGGCAGACCGCGTTGGTACCGGTCTTCCTTAACACAATGTACCGCGGCAGCGAGGAATTCCGCAATATCAAGACGGTCTTTACCATTCACAATATCCAGTATCAGGGCAAATACGGTATGGAGCTTAACGGCGACGTGCTGGGAATCCCGTACGAGAGTCAGAGTATTATTGAATACGACGGCTGCGTGAACTTTATGAAGGGAGCCATTCAGTGCGCCGACAAGATAACCACCGTTTCTCCTACCTATTCGCGCGAAATTCTGAATCCTTATTATTCGCACGGTCTTGATAATATTCTTAAGCAATTCACCTTTAAGCTTACGGGAATCGTAAACGGCATCGATTACGAGGTTTACAATCCCGAAACCGACCCGCTTATCTATAAAAATTTCGGTGTTGACGAATTAAAGAATAAGGCGTATAATAAAAAAATGCTGCAAAAGGAAATGGGACTGCCTGAGCTTGACGGTGTTCCCGTTATCGGAATGGTAACGCGGCTTGTTAAGCACAAGGGTCTTGACCTTGTCAAGCGCGTCTTTGAGGAGCTGTTGCGTGCAGACCTTCAGTTTGTGGTTTTAGGTTCGGGCGAATGGGAGTTTGAAACCTTCTTCCATGAAATGGCTCAGAAGCACCCCGACAAGGTGGGGTTAAAGCTCGGCTTTAATCCTCAGCTTGCGCACAGGATTTACGCGGGTGCGGATATATTCTTAATGCCCAGTCAGAGCGAGCCCTGCGGCTTGGCTCAAATGGTGGCGCTCCGTTACGGTACGATTCCGATTGTAAGGGAAACCGGCGGTCTTAACGACACCATTTCGGACAGCGGCGACGGTGAGGGCAACGGCTTTACCTTTAGGAACTATAACGCCCACGAAATGGAGAACACCGTCTGGCGCGCAATCGCGGGCTATGCCGATAAGGACGGATGGGACATTTTGAGGAAACGCGCCATGAACTGTGACAACAGCTGGGGAACCTCTGCCAACGCATATATCAAATTATATAAGGATATTGCCGGCGAATAAGCCGGCAATTTCTTAGGCTCTCGTCAGCCTGTTTGGAGGAACGGTATGTTGGAAATATTAAAATCAATTATTTTAGGTATTATTGAGGGAATAACCGAGTGGCTGCCCATAAGCAGTACGGGTCACCTTATCTTAGCCGACGAGTTTATAAAGCTCGGAATGGGCGAGGACTTCAAAGAAATGTTCAACGTCGTAATTCAGCTCGGCGCGATTCTGGCGGTCGTAGTAATCTTCTGGAAAAAGTTGTGGCCCTTTACACTTGATAAGAGCAAAGGCTATAACTACATAACAAAGGGCGGCGGGATAATCAAGAAGGACATAATGGATATGTGGCTTAAGGTTATCGTAGCAATGCTGCCCGCGGCTATAATCGGTATTCCGCTTGACGATGTCTTTGAAACATATTTTCATAACTATATCGTTGTTTCCGCCGCGCTTATAATTTACGGTATACTTTTTATTGTTGTGGAGCGGCGCAACCGCGATAAAAGACCTAAATATAACGGTATTTCGGATATTTCATATAAGACCGCGCTTATAATAGGACTTTTTCAGGCACTTTCGCTGATTCCGGGCACCTCGCGCAGCGGCTCGACAATTCTGGGCGCTATAATAATCGGTGTTTCCCGCGTTGCGGCGGCGGAGTTCAGCTTTTATCTCGCTGTTCCCGTTATGTTCGGCGCAAGCTTTATAAAGCTCTTAAAGTTCGGATTTAACTTTACAGGCACGGAGCTTGCGGTTCTGCTTGTAGGTATGCTCACCGCGTTTATTGTCTCGGTTCTTGTTATAAAGTTCCTTATGAGCTATATCAGAAAGCACGATTTTACCGCCTTTGGCTGGTATAGAATCGTTCTCGGCATAGTTGTTCTTGCCTACTTCCTTATTTTTGCGTAGGTTGGTGTTATGAAAATACTTATCGCATCGGATATTCACGGCTCGGCGTATTACTGCCGTATGCTTGTGGAGACCTTGGAAAGAGAAAAGGCGGACAGAATGTTACTTCTCGGCGATATTCTGTATCACGGGCCGCGCAACGACTTACCGCGCGAGTACGCGCCGAAGAACGTTATTTCAATGCTCAATCCCCTTAAAAATAAAATCTTCTGCGTTCGCGGCAACTGCGATACCGAGGTTGACCAGATGGTGCTCGATTTCCCCGTGCTTGCGGATTACGCGGCAATTCCCGTAGGAGAGCGGATAATTTACGCTACCCACGGCCATATTTACAATGAAACCAAGCTTCCGCCGCTGTGTAAAGGAGATATACTTTTAAACG
>JBJEOD010000193.1:0-10171 GCA_051880535.1 Acutalibacteraceae bacterium
TAAGCCCCGACGGGTGAACCGCCTTAACGTAGCTTTCCCCTATCTCGCTTTCAAAAACCTGTTTTTGCATTACTTTTCCTCCTTAGGCAAAAGCATATAAACCGTGTGGAGCTTAATGCCCTTTGCGGCGTTTACTATATCCTCGCGGGTGATTTGCGCCACCTTGGCGGCGATTTCCTCGGGCGAGTAAAGAATTCTGTTACCCGCCTTCAAGGCATACCAGGTATCAAGCATAACCTGACTGTCGTTATAGGAATTAAGCGAATCTCTAAGGCTTTTAAGGGAAGCTTCGTACTCAAAGTCGGTAAATTCGCCCTTCTTGACCGCGTCAAGCTGGGCAAGAATCTCGGTCACGGCCCTTTCGGCGTTTTCCGCCTCAACCCCCGAATCCACCGTAACAAGCCCCTTTTGGCGAACCGCAGAGGCAGAGCAGTAATAGCACAGGCTCATTTTTTCTCTTACATTCGCAAAAAGACGGGAATAGGGTCCTCCGCCGAAAATATCGGTTGCCACCATAAGCGGGAGCGATGCGTCGTCGTCACCGCACATATCCGAGGAAAAGCCCATAACAAGCTTGCCCTGCTTTACCGCCATTCTTTCTATGATTTCGTTCGGCTTTTGCACGGCGGCGGTAGGCTCACTTGTTTTGCAGTCGGTAATTTCACAGCGGTTTATACCCTCAAAGCCTTCGGAGACGGTCTCAAACAATCTGGGCGGTATGCAGGCGCCTATCACCTGCACACGGACAAAGGCTTTTTTAAGCATATCCTCCCAGGCGGCATAAAGGCTCTCGCCCGTGATTTTCTCAACGTCCGCTACCGTTCCGCATTTGGGAACTCCGTAGGCACTGCCCTTATACATTTCCTCAATAAGGCGGTTTTTGGCGTAAATCCGCTTTTCACTGATCTCGCCCTTGATATGCTCTATCGCCTTGCGCTTTTCGCGGCTTAAATCCTCCTCGCAAAATGCGCCGTTTTCGGTCTTAGGCTTGAAAATAAGGCTTAACAGCATATCGATTGCCTGCTTTAACAGCGACTCGCTCTCAAAGGTGTACTTATCGTTGATAACCGAAATCCGCATACGCAAAAGCTGAAAATCGCCGAGCTTTTCCGCCGACGCTTCGAGCCTTGCGCCGTAAAGGCGGCTTAATTTGAAATTGAGCACCGAAAAGTCGGGATACTCCGCGCCGCAGGTGGTAAGCATAAACGGCAAAAGCGCGTACGCCGCCGCGGTATCGGGCGACAGCGGCAGATAAAAATTAAAGGATACCGAGGTGGTATTAAAGCGCTCGTTTTTGATAAACAAGCCCTCTGCCCCGCCCGAAAGACTGTAAATTTTAGCAGACATTTTAACCCTCCGCATTTTTATATATAATTATACTTTTACATTATAACAAAAGAATGTTACTTTTTCAATCAAAATCACAGATATTTTTATTATATGCCGAATAAGACCGCAATGCCGCGCCTTTTACCGCTCCAGATTTCATTTTAATAACACAAAATAAGGACTGTCGCAATGCCGCGCACCCAAAAAGTATAACTTTTGGTCGGTGCATATTATGTGACAGTCCGTAATGATATTTTACCTGTGCTTATCCTGCCGCACCTCGCCCGAGCGGTAGGCGTTTATCAGCTCCTTTAAATCGCTGATTGCCTCCTTGATTTTGGCTCCGTTGTCGGTGTCGCCTACAAGGATTCTTTTTTCACTCACCTCAGATGCGACCTTATGGGTCTGCATATCCGTGCCGTTCTTTATCGCCTCGCCGACCGTCTGAAACGGCTCGTGGGCGGTGAGCATAAGCCCGTAGGAATTGTAAATAAGGGTATACCCCGCTATTCCTGTTACCTTGTGGTAGGGACGCGCAAAGCCGCCGTCAATTATTATGACCCTTCCTCCGCATTTTACGGGGTTTTCGCCCTCTGTGTGATGTATCGGAACGTGACCGTTGATTATATGTCGGTTCTCGCCCTTAACGCCGAATTCAGCAAATATTTTTTCAGCCGTCCTTTCCTCGTTTATAAGCTTATAATAAATATCCTTTTTCTCGGCGTGGGTGCTTGCGTCCGATATAAAATACCTTTCAAAGGTGGTCATTTTATCCCTGCCGTAAAGCGGAGAGTCCGCCGCGTTCCACAAAAACCAGAGTATATCCCTGCCGTTTTTGCGGTCGGCATCGTTCACCGATAAAAACGCCTTCCTCGCACAGCTCTCCAGCGCGTCGTACAAATCCTTGCCGCTAAGCGGTTTTCCGAAAATATTTATTTTTCTGAACTCGCCGTCCTCGGTCATAGGAATACAGCCGTGGAACAGTATATTCCCGTTGGTCACCTTATAAAGGCTGCCCTTATTAAGCAGAAGATTAATATGCTTTTTCAGCTTTTCACAGCTCACAAAGGCGTAGCGGAGCTTTCTTACAACCTCTTTTTCCTCCTCGGTAAGCTCGTAGGGGGAATCGGGGTTGACGGTGGGGAAATTGCTGTCGCAAAGCTTATAGCTTCTGCCGTAAAGCCCGATTGTGCCGTTTTCAAAATCAATCCTGTGCAGCAGTCTTCTATGCTCCATATTATATTCGGGATGCTCGCTTATAAGCTGACCCTCCAGCTTAAACTGGATAACCGAAATCGCCTTATGTGCCTTCATTTCAAGGCTTATTTCGGACTCGTCGCTGTTTTTGCTCCTTATTTTGAACTGCCTGCAGGTGTCGTCCCTATAGGTCTTCATCGCAAAGAACAGCAGAGGTAAAATGCTTATGCCGTATCCGTTTTCAAGCACAGAAACATTGTCGTACAAAAGGCTTGTCCGCACGATATTCGCAATGCAGGCGGTCTGCCCCGCCAATGCGCCCATCCACAAAACGTCGTGATTGCCCCACTGAATATCAAGCGAGTGGTACTCGCAGAGCCTATCCATAACAAAGTGCGAACCCGAGCCGCGGTCGTAAATATCGCCGATAATATGCAGACGGTCTATAACAAGCCGCTTGATAAGCCCCGCCATTTCCTCGATAAATTTGTCGGCGTAGCCTATTTCGATAATAGTGTTGATAATTTCCTCATAATAGGCGGTCTTGTTCAAAACCTCTTTTTTCTCGGTTATAAGCTCCTCGATTACATACTTAAAGCTGTCGGGCAGAGCCTTGCGGATTTTCGAGCGGGTGTATTTTGAGGAGACGGTTCGGCAGACCGATACAAGCCTGTAAAGCTCCGTTTTATACCATTCATAGGTGTTAAGGCTTTCCGATTTAATGTACTCAAGCTTTTCTATGGGATAATAGATAAGCGAGGCAAGCTCCTTTTTTTCCTCATAGGAAAGACTGTCGCCGAAAACGTCGTTGATTTTTTTCATAACCGCGCCCGAGCCGTTTCTGAGCACGTGGGAAAAAGCCTTGTATTCGCCGTGAATGTCCGAGAGAAAATGCTCTGTACCCTTTGGCAGGTTAAGAATAGACTGGAGATTAATAATCTCGGTTGCGGCGCTGTCTATTGTGGGATACTGCTTTGCAAGACATTCCAGAAATCTTTTTTTCTCTTTGTTCATCGTATTATTTTTTGTTGTATATTTCCTTGTTAAGGGCGCCTTCCTTATGACTGATAATAACGTTTGTCGCGGCGTCGCCTATTACGTTAAGGGTTATTACCGCCATTCCCGGCAGATAGTTCATTGCAAGCACAAGGGAATAGCCAATCATACAAAGCTCGGTATTAAAGCCCAATCCCATCATAACCACATATACCATTGTGGTTCCCGCGACGGGGATTGCGGGTGTGCCGACCGCCGTGCAGATGGAAAGGAAGGCGGTTAAAATAAGGGTCATAGGGGTTATCTCTATTCCCGCTGCGGTGCCTATAAAGGTAATGGCAATCATATGCATTGCGGTAGTACCGTTCATATTTATGGTCATTCCCGTGGGCAGAACAAAGCTACTTACCTCCTCAGAACAGCCAAGCTCGTTTATGCAGGTTTTGGTGTTAAGGGGCAATGTTGCGGCGGAGGAATTTGTCGCCGCGGCGAAAAGACCGATTTTCGCGGTTTTCTTTAGGAAGGTAATGGGGTTAAGCCCCGTTGTAAGGAAAACGCCTATCGGGTAGATGGTGAATACCAGCGCAAGGCAAATCACGATTGTAGAGGCTATCCATACCAAGGTCGGGGAAATATACTCATAGCCGTAAACCGCAAGCGCTCTTGAAATCATACAGAAGATTGCTATGGGCGCTATTTTGTTGATAAGAAAATCAAGGAACATCCGGACTATGTCGTTAAGGTTCTGAATCACATTTTTAATCGGGTTCGCCTTTTCGCCCATTTTTGTAATGCAAAGTCCTAACACTATAGCTATTACCACAACCGACAGAATCGTCGTATTTGTAGACATTGCGCTTATTATGTTGGAGGGCACGGCGTTTACAATGGTAACCAAGGGATTATAGCCCTCCATTGTCACGATTTCCTGCGCCTGTTCTGTGGGAAGATTGACGTTAAACCAGCCCATAGACTTTACAAAATAGGCTCCCGCTCCCGCAAGGGCGGCGGCGACAACATAAAAGCTGAGATAGCAGACAAAGGTCTTGCCCGCGATTTTGCCGAGACGTTTCGGGTCAGCAAGACTGCACAGCGCAAGGGTCAGCGAGCAGATAACAAGCGGTACTATCATCATTTGAAGCCCGTGCATAAACAGCTGTCCCACTATATAAAACAGACCTATTCCCTCAATACTCTTGGTAGCGGTAATATCCTGGAAAAGGATTGCGTCAATCACGTTCCAGACGCCCTCGCCCGAAGTTCCTTTAAGCTGACTCTTTAAAAGCAGGCACAAAAATCCTACCGCAAAGCCTGCCGCGACGGCAATTATCATTTTTTTAACTATTGATTGCTTTTTTACTTGTGATGACATAATCACATCTCCTTCATAATGATTTAAAAAAGCCCCTGATTATACAATCAAGAGCTTTAGTAATTAAATGAAATTGTAATTAAAAGCGATTTCGGTATCACTCGTATATCAGACGGATATTCATACGGCTGCAAAATTCCTCCCATTTACCGTCGGGTCTTTGGTCGGTAATTATGCAATCCACCATATCCCAATTAATAAAATTAACAAACGCGGTCTGACCGAATTTTGAATGATCCGCCAGCACGACCACTCTTGCCGCGCGGCGTGACATCTCCGCCTTTAAATTCGCCTCTCCCTCCAAAGAGTCCGATATTCCGTTTGTCATATCAAGTCCCTTGCAGCCAAGCAGAGCGAGGTCAACATTGTATTTACGTATGCTTTCCTTTGCAAGACTGCCGTAGAAGGAGCGAGCTCTTTCATTATAAATTCCTCCGGTTGAAACGAGGGTCATATTCGTATCATCCAGCTCCTGAAAAATTTGAGCGGAAAAGCTGATAACGGTTATATCGTTGTCGTCCTTTAACAGCTTTATCGCCTCGATTGCGGTGGTACTGTTATCGACCATTACGGTCCTTATGTAACCGTATTCACGCAAAAACAGCTCGGCAATCCTTTTCTTGCCTTCAAGGTTGATTGCCCTGCGCTTTGAAAAGTGAATCTGGTCGTTTTGCAAAACGGTGTTAAGCATTGCACCGCCGTAGGTGCGGGTAACAACGCCGTCGTTTTTAAGCTTTTCGAGATCCCTGCGAATCGTCTCCTCCGTAACATTGTAGAGACGGCTCAGCTCCGATACAAACACCTCACCTTCTGCTTCAACCTTTTGTTTGATTTCATCTATTCGCTTTGCCATAGGTTTACGCCTTCTTTTCTTATTTGCATTATACCACAATTACAAGCAAAAAGTAAAGTATTTTTGTATTATTACGATAAATTTATTTATCGATAGCCTCGACCATATCGCGCATTTCCGCCACGTCTGAGGGGTCAAGCTCGATTTCAGCCGATTTAACGTTTTCCGCAATCTGACCGACGGTTGTTGAACCGCTTAGGAGGTTAATAAAGTCGCCCTGCGCCAAAATCCACGCAAGAGCCAGATTTGCGATAGTGCAGTTATACTTCTCGCAAAGGGGCTTCCATTCCTCCATAACGTCCATTGCCGCCTGCATATTTTCGGGCTGGAACCACTTTTTGGGTATCTGCGCTCCGACAGGCTTGTAATCTCTCGGAAGCGTACCCGAAAGCAGACCCATTTCAAGGGGCGAATATGCCTGAATTGTCACGCCGTTTTCGCGGCAGCAGGGGATTATCTCGTCCTCGATACCGCGGTCAAGTATAGAATACTTTGCCTGAACAATATCAAGCTCGCCGTATTTAATATACTCCTTTATTTGGTTAATGTCAACATTTGCCGCGCCGATTGCTCTTATTTTTCCCTGAGCCTTAAGCTCGTTAAGCACTTCCATTGTTTTGCGGATAGGCACATAGTACTCACTTCCCTCTATCGACTGCCAATGGGTCATATATACGTCCACATAGTCGGTGCCCATTCTTTCTAGGGATTCCTCAATTTCCTTTTTAACCGATTCGCTGTTGAGGTTTTTGTAAAGCTGAATACCGTTTACCTTGTTAAAGAGGTCGCCCTTCATTTCCTGATCCCAGACAACGCCGCACTTGGTAATAATAACAACGTCCTCGCGGTTCATCTTTTCAAGCGCCTTGCCCAAAATCCTCTCGCTGTTGCCGAAGTTGTAGCCCGGGGCGGTATCGATAAGATTAACGCCGAGCTTCGGGGCCTCGCGGATTGTATCCACAACAACCTGCAGGTCATGGTCGCCGCCCCATGCGGAGCCGCCGCCTATCGACCAGGTGCCCAGTCCCATTCTTGAAATATCAATGCCTGTTTTGCCAAGCTTCATTGTTTTCATAGCAAGTCATCCCTTCATATAATTATGTCTTGTGGTGCTGTCGAATTAAACCTACTTTGCATAAAATGCCTCCCTTGCCTAAAGGGTTACTCCCCACGGTGTGGGGAGATGTCACGAAGTGACAGAGGGGACCGCCGCCGTCAGCGGGGGGACCGCCGAACGGCGGTGGAGGGATACATTAGCTTTAGCAACCCGAATCCCCCAGTCAGCTCCGCTGACAGCCCCCTTTAGGCAAGGGGGCCTTTGTTTTATGCAATTCTGCCTTAATGCGACAGCACGTTCAAATTACAATATATAATCCTCTTTGTATTTTTTGAGCATCTGTTCAACCATTTCCTTGTTCTGAACCCCCGCCGTAGCTCCCGGGTACTGAACCGAAATGGCGGCTGTGCAGTTGGCGTAAATCGCACATTCGTGAATGTCCTTGCCCTGCAAAAGTCCCGCGATAAAGCCCGAGGCGAAGTTGTCGCCCGCGCCGATTGTATCTATAGCGGTAATTCCCTTACAGGCGGGAACAATCATAGCACCCGCTTCGTTGCGTATATAGCAGCCGCGCTTGCCTATCTTCATAACGACGTTTTTAACGCCACACTCAAAAAGCTTGTCGGCAACCTTTGATTCCTCGGTTTCGCCCGTCATAAGGCAGGCTTCGTCGAAGTTCGGGAAGAAGTAATCAACGTAGCTTAACGCCTCCCTTATATCCTCAAGCGTTTCGCCGAGTCGGGGCTTTATCATATCCGCCGTGATAAGCATACCCTCCTCCTTTGCCGCCTTGAAGATTTTAACAAGGGTTTTTCCGTCAAGCAGAGGGCAGTTAAAAATACTCGCAAGGGAAAGAATTTTAGCCTGCTTCATTTTTTCAAAATCAACGTGCTCAATATTTTCCTTCCAAAGACTGCCGTTGCGGTTTGTGACAAAGGTTCGCTCTCCGTCCTCGGTCACAAGCCCTATGTTCATTGAGGTGTCAATGTTCGGGTCGATTTTTATTCCCTCTGTATCGATATTGTCCTTCTTGCAGGATCGAAGAATGAACTGACCCGCCGCGTCGTCGCCTATACAGGCAATTATACCCGTCTTAAAGCCGAGACGGCTTATAATAGTAGCCTCGTTCATAGCGTCGCCGCCCACCGCCATAGCAATTCGGTCAACAGGATAGGACTCGATATCGAAAATATCCCTTGAAACGGGACGGAGCGGAATATCAACCACCGCCGCGCCCAAGCAAATTACGTCAAGCTTTTTTTCATTATTCATCTGCTCTACCTTCATCTCCGAAGAGCCGTATCTTATACATGGCGCGCTCCTTAACAGCCTTTCTGACCTCGCGCTCAACCGCTAAAAAGGGTTCGTCCTTGTGAGCGTTAATGGCCTCCATAGCCGCCTGACACAGCTCGGTGTGGATATTTATCTTTGCAATGCCTAAGGAAATAGCCTTTTTAATATCCTCGTCACCTATCCCTGACGCGCCGTGGAGTACCAGAGGAACGTCAACCTCCTTTGCCACCGCTTCGAGCACGTCAAAGGCGAGCTTCGGTTCGGATGAATATACACCGTGAACATTGCCGATTGCAACCGCCAGCGAGTCACAGCCTGTTCTCTCAACAAATTCCTTTGCCTTTGAGGGGTCGGTGTACTGGTAGTCCGAGAGAGCCTCCTCGTATACCGTTTCGTTGCCGACGTGACCCAACTCCGCCTCAACGGGGATATTGTAGGCGTGGAAATAATCAACGCATCTCTTAATTTCGGCGACATTTTCCTCATAGGGAAGTGCGGAGGCGTCGCGCATTACCGAATTCATACAGTGATTAACCGCGTTCTGAAGAATCGTCATATTTCTGCCGTGGTCCCAGTGCAGGATAACGGGAACGCTTGCCTTTTTAGCCATTGATTCCATCATATAGCAGTAGTCTTCAAATACGGTATTGCCCGTAAAGCCCGTTCCGAAGGAAATGATAATCGGTGCGCGGAGCTCCTCCGCCGCGTCGATAACGCCCATAAGCATTTCGGCGTTCCATACGTTAAAGTGAGGAATCGCGTAATGACCCTCGGACGCCTTTTTCTCCCAATATCTGATATCTGATACCATATTAATCACCTTTACTCCTTGAAATTTCGATTTGTATTTTTATTCGGAAACCTTAATTACGCCCTTTATCATATCCGCCTTTTTAACGGGGTCGATAGCGTCGGAAAACGCCTGCTGAACGTCCTTGTAATCGTAGATATGGGTTACCATATCCTTTACGTTAAACTTGCCCGAGGATATTGCCTCAATAGTCTGCGGGAAGTTGTTGCAGTAACGGAAGGAGGTTTGAATTGTAACCTCGCGGTTGATTTTTAAGAAATCGATCGGTACGGGCTTTGAATGTGTGCCGACCATCATAATCTTGCCGCCGCGAGCGACAA
Source organism: Acutalibacteraceae bacterium (assembly GCA_051880535.1). Lineage (GTDB taxonomy): Bacteria > Bacillota > Clostridia > Oscillospirales > Acutalibacteraceae > UBA737. The sequence continues at coordinate 9,229 of JBJEOD010000193.1, forward strand.
TCTGTACCGCCTGCTGTGCGGTAAAGGCAGAGCCTGCCGCCTCGAAGACCAAATCAACGCCGCGGTCGCCGTAAAGCTCGGGGGAACGGATAAGCGCCACCGTGTCTTCCTCTTTGCCGTTTATAACCCTGCTTGCGCCAAGCTTCAAGGCAAGGTCAAGACGCTTTTGCATAATGTCAACAACCGTAATGTCGGTAGCGCCGAGGCTCTTGCAGGCCTGAAGCACCATAAGTCCGATTGTTCCCGCGCCGAGAATTACTATGCTCTTGCCGAGCTGTGCGCCGCCCAAAATAGCCGCGTGCATACCTACCGCCGCGGGCTCAACCAGCGCCGCCTCCATAGTGGTCATATTCTCGGGAACGTGGTAGGTCCACTCCTCGGGGTGGGTCATATACTGGGTGAGCGCGCCCTTGTAATTAGGCTGGGTCGCCATAAAGTCAACCCCGGGGCAAATGTTGTATCTGCCCGTGCGGCAATATTCGCAGGTGTTGTCTGGTACGCCGGGTTCAATTAAAACCTTGTCTCCGACCTTAAACCTTGTAACCTTTGAGCCGATTTTTACAACCTCACCCGCAACCTCGTGACCTAAGCCTATTTTCTGATTAGGATCCTTAGGCGGAATAAAGGGGCCGAACTCAAAGCCGTGTATATCCGAGCCGCACATACCTACAAACTCAACCCTCATAAGGATTTCGTTTTCTTTAGGCTCGGGTACGGGACATTCTTTAATCTCAAAATGCTTGGGTGTTACCAAAATCGCTTCGGAATTTTTCATAAATATACCTCCCTGTTTATTTTCCTGCGTCGGGTTTGCCGACGCAGGTCATAAATTCAATTAATCAATGTTGCCGATATCCTCAACTGATTCGCCTCTGGTTTCAACGCCGAGGAATATAATGCTGATGGCAATGATAACCGCTACTATACCGATAAGGATGAATAC
>JBJEOD010000194.1:0-2180 GCA_051880535.1 Acutalibacteraceae bacterium
TGTAGTAAAGCGCCGTCGCGGTATTCTTTGTATAAAGCATTCCGTTAAAGCGAGCTGTGCCGAGTGGATTTTTATTTTTCTCTCGCCGAAGTGCAAAGGCGGGCAAAAAAGACAGCGGGCTATTTCTGTCCGGGACAGCAGAACAAAACACATCCGTCTTGCCCTGAAAGAGAAATAACATAAGCTCGGAAGTCTCAAGTCGCTTTGTTAGCCGACTGCCAACACTTCGTACTGTATTATCCTTTTCATAAACATATCCGACAGCCTCTAAAATATTTCTTCCCTGCTCTGTAAGCCTAACGCTTAGTCCGTTTCTACTGTTAAATAAAAGTCCTGTGTGCAATAGGGCTTTAAAATCCGAACAGTCTAAATACTGCGAATGAGCAGGCAAATCCTTGCACCATCCGCACAGACGCAACAAGTCTATTTCTGCATTTGTCAGTAACAAAAGTGTCCTACCTCCCGTACCCGTGCTACTTTGTATTAGTTTTAAGCTTTGAAAAACGACTGCAAGGCCTTTTGTAATGCGGATTTTAAGGTGGGACACTTTTGAATTAAAAGAATTGCCCTGAAATTCCCGATTTTTCGCGGAAACTGTCCTACCCTAATTCGTGCGAAAGCCGCATATCCGTGAATATTCCCGCCTCATCATCAGGCAATACATAGATGTGACAGCAGCTTTCTTCCCGTAGCTCCGTAAACAGTCCGAGCGACAGCTCAAAGCAATCGTCATCGGGAAACAGCCTGCCCTTTAAAACATTCTGCACAGCCTTAAAGCCCTTGTTGTCATGGTCAAATACGTCGCTTACGTCCCGCGGGCAAAACTCTATAATTCCCAAAAACGCCTTTCTGAAAAACGGCAGCTTAACCCCGTCAAAGGAGATTTCATTAAGCAGTCGAAGAAGACTGTCCTGAACAAACTGCGTTCCGCTTACAACCCTGCAATGAGGTAAAAGCGAATTAAGCTTAATATGTACCCACCCCTCGGGCGTTACGGATATTTCGCCGTAAATCTCGCTTATCTTGCCTTTAGCGGCCGGAGTATTTTCCTCACGGTCCGAGCTTCTCAACTGCTCGTAAAGGCGGCGCATTTCTATGCACGCCATCTCCTGCTGTTGGAGCGCCACTTCAAGAAGATTGTTAAAGCGCTCGCTGTCGGGCGGGACGGAAATTAAGGAATCCACACAGGCGTTGCTCGCAAGCACCCGCTTTTTCATTTCCTTTAATAACTGAAAGTTTGTTGACATAATTATTCCTCCATATTCTAATTTTGCTTGCATTTTGCAATACAATCGCATATAATATATACGGAGGCGATTTGTATGTCAAAAACATCAAGCGTATTTGCAAGAGTAGAGCCTGAAATAAAAGAACAGGCAGAGCAGGTTCTCGACCAACTCGGTATCCCGATGTCTAACGCAATCGGATTATTTTTAAATCAAGTGGTTTTACAGCGTGGCATACCGTTCGAGGTGAAGCTTCCTTTGTCAAAGCCAAAGTCGGTAGGTTCAATGTCAAACAGCGAATTGACCGACGAGCTTAACCGCGGAATTGAGGATTTAGAAAACGGTCGTTTCTCCTCTGCCGAAGAAGTAACCGATAAATTACACAGGATTTACGGAATATGACAAATTACAAAATCAATTATTCAGAAGCATCACAAAACGATTTAAGCGAAATATTTGAATATATTGCTTACACGCTTAAAGAGCTGAAAACTGCACAAATCCTTATCCGCCGAATTTTAAAAGAGATTTCCGAGCTTAAGACAATGCCGTTTCGTAACCCAATATGCGACGATCTTAAATTAAATCTCGAACTGCGTTCCTTTAAAATCGGTAACTATATTGCTTTTTATTCGGCGGACAAGGATAAGCAAACCGTAAATATTATTCGCATTATTTATGGGGGCAGAGACTTTGATGAGCAGTTTTCTAACTGATTTTCTTGACTTATCATTAACTATGATAGGTCATTTTTTTCGTCCGTATTTTTCTTTTCCTCATTTATCCTGTTTATCTGAAGACAGCACATGAACCCAATACCTAAACAGCTTCCAAGCATTGCTCCGCCTAAAAAGATTAAAAATCCCATTTTAATTCCTCCGTTTGTATTTATTGTTTTCCTTTATTCTGCCTTTACTCTTTTTTCAAGACTTTCTCTATCAGTAGTTATAAGCT
>JBJEOD010000195.1:0-10125 GCA_051880535.1 Acutalibacteraceae bacterium
GACAAACGGGCACCTTCGGGAAATACAACGCAATTTCCTTTAACGGGAATAAGATAATCACAGGCTCTTCGGGCGGAATGCTTTTGACCGACGATAAGGCGGCGGCGGACAAGGCGCGCAAATGGTCGACCCAAAGCCGCGAGGCGGCTCCTTGGTACAGCCACGAGGAGGTGGGCTACAACTACCGAATGAGCAATGTTATAGCGGGGGTTGTAAGAGGTCAGTTCCCGTATTTAAAGGAGCATATTAAGAGGAAAAAGGAAATCTATTTAAGATATAAAGAGGGCTTAAAGGATTTGCCCGTAAGTATGAATCCTTATGACGAAGCAAAGTCCGAGCCTAACTTCTGGCTTTCCTGCCTTATTATCGATAAGGACGCTATGTGCAAACAGGTACGGAGCGACAATGACGCCTGCTACATAAGCGAGCAGGGCAAGTCCTGCCCGACGGAAATTCTTGAAACGCTTGCCAAATACAACGCCGAGGGCAGACCCATCTGGAAGCCTATGCATATGCAGCCTATATACCGTATGAATCCATTTATTACAAGGGAGGGCAACGGCAGGGCACTTACCAACGCTTACATAGCGGGCGGCGGAGTAGATATCGGCGCGGATATTTTTGCAAGAGGGCTCTGTCTGCCCAGCGACATAAAGATGACCGACGGCGAGCAGGACAGAATTATTGAAATAATAAAATCCTGCTTTTAAGGGGAACACGGTATGAACGAAGCACTTAAAGAAGAAACCGAATCGGAAAACAGTATAACCGTTTCAGACGGAATTTACGCAAGGTACATAAAGCGGCTTGCGGACCTTTTTCTGTCCTTGGCAGCCATAATCGTTTTATCTCCGATTTTGCTTGTTCTTACGGTTATCGGAGCGGTAGTGATGAAGGGCAATCCTTTTTTTGTGCAGGAGCGTCCGGGTAAAAACGAAAAAATATTTAAGCTTATTAAATTCCGCACCATGACCTGCGAAAAGGATAAGGACGGCAATTTACTGCCCGATGATAAGCGGCTTACAGGGTACGGCAATTTTCTCCGCCACACCTCGATTGACGAGCTTCCTGAGCTTATTAACATATTAAAGGGCGATATGGCGATTGTCGGTCCGAGACCCTTATTGGTAAAATATTTACCGCTTTATAATAAAGAGCAACGGCACCGCCACGACGTTCGTCCGGGTCTTACAGGTTTGGCTCAGATAAACGGTAGAAATTCGCTTTCATGGGAAGACCGTTTTGAAATGGATTTGCAATATGTCAAAAGCATCTCTTTGTCTGGGGACATTGGAATAATTGTCTGCACGGTTAAAAAGGTATTCGTCAGAGAAGGAATATCTTCAGCAACTTCGGAAACTATGGAGGAATTTACGGGTACCAAAACCGTTCAAAAGGAAAAAGTATGAAAAAATTAATTATTATCGGTGCAAGCGGATTCGGACGTGAAGTAGCTTGGCTTGTAGAAAGAATAAATAAAGAAAACCCCACATGGGATTTAATCGGATTTGTTGACGATAATCCCAAAATACAAGGCGAGATAATCAACGGATATCCCGTAATCGGAGATTGTAACAGTTTAAAGAACAGTCGGGACGCTTTCGTGGTATGCGCTGTGGGTGCTTCTAAAGCACGTAAGGCTATTATAGATAAAATTTGTTTAATAAATCCAAATATTAAGTTTGCTACATTAATTGACCCGACTGTTGAAATGTCCGATCTTGTGAAAATCGGAAAAGGTACAATTATTTGTGCTCATACTGTTATTACGGTAAATATTGAAATCGGTTCCCATGTAATCATTAATTTGGATTGCACTATTGGACATGATGCGGTTCTTCACGATTTTGTCACACTGTATCCAAGCGTTAATGTTTCCGGAGCAACCAATATCGGGGAATGTTCAGAGCTCGGAACCGGTATGCAAATTATTCAGGGAAAAAGCGTCGGAGCACATTCAATAGTCGGTGCCGGTGCAGTGGTCATAAAAGATATACCGGAAAAGTGTACAGCAGTCGGCAGTCCTGCAAAGCCGATAAAATTTTTTGAATAGCTGAGGTGAGGTTGTGATAATAAGAACAGTAACCGTTATAGGTGCGACAGGCACAATGGGTGCAAACGTTGCCGGAATATTCGCCTCCTTCGGCAACGCTAAGGTATATATGGTGGGTCGTGACATCGAAAAAGTCAAGGGAACAATTCCGAAGACAGTGAAGTCTGTTCGAGCGGATAGTATTTCGGAAAATTTGGTTCCGGCAGATTTTTCTATGCTGGAGGACTGTGTAAAAGAATCCGACCTCGTTTTTGAAAGCGTCGCTGAAAACATCGAAATAAAGCGCAGTATTGCATTAAGAGTAGGTGCGGTTCTAAAAAAAGATGCAATTTCTTGCACCGGTTCATCAGGACTGTCGGTTACTGAACTTGCGGAATGTTATCCTGTGGAATTGCGCGGTAATTTTTTCGGTATACATATGTTTAATCCGCCGTACAGTATGTCGCTTTGTGAATTTATTGCTACAAAATATTCAAGACCGGAGCTCAAAAAAGACTTAAAAGCTTATTTACATAATGTACTTTACAGAACGGTTGTTGAGGTTAAGGATTCGCCTGCTTTTCTTGGAAACAGAATTGGTTTTCAATTCATTAACGAAGCTCTGCAATATGCCGAAAAATATAAGGATAACGGCGGTATAGATTATATAGACGCTATCCTTGGGCAGTTTACAGGGCGCTCTATGCCTCCGCTTGTTACGTCGGATTTTGTAGGTCTTGATGTTCACAAAGCAATCGTTGAAAATGTTTTTAAAAATGCCCCGGACTGCGAGCAAACAACATTTGTCTTTCCTGTATTTGCTCAAAAGCTTGTCGGTGAAGGAAAACTCGGGCGTAAGTCAAACGGAGGATTGTACCGTACAATAAAAGATGACAGCTGTTTTAAACGTTCGGCTGTTTATGATATAGCTTCAGGCAGTTATCGCGATAAAATGGATTATGTATTCCCATTTGCCGAGAATATGAAAAAGAATATCAGAGTCGGAAACTATATAAAAGCCCTTGAAATTCTCGTCGGCAATCAATCACAAGAAGCCGAAATTTGTATGCATTTTTTGTTGAGCTATATTGTATATTCGCTATACTCGGCGGATAAAATCGGATATGGTGTCGAGGCCGCAGACGACGTTATGGCGACAGGCTTTAATTGGTGCCCTCCGCTGGCTTTGATTGAGGGGATAGCCTCAGTGACCGATGTCAAAGCACTTGTTGACGAAAGACTTGACCGCAAATTGCTTGAACAGATAGACCTTGACAGGATTTGGTCAGAAGTTAAGCCGTCAAAATATGATTATCGTTTATACTTTAAGTCCGGATGCTAAGAGGAGGGTCCTATGAAAGAAAAAGTTTATATTCTGGGCGGAGCACAAACTGATTTTGAAAGGAACTGGACTAAAGAAGGCAAAAATATGATTGCTCTTCTTCGTGAAGCGATCTCGGACGGTTTTAAAAATGCCGGTGTTACGTATGACGATGTTATTTCTTTGAATCAACAAAACAGGGTCGCCTGTTTTGTCGGAAACTTTATTGCGGAAAAGTTTGTGGATCAGGGGCATTTAGGAGCATTTTTAACCGAGATAGACCCTTCCTTTTACGGTGTTCCGTCTGCAAGATACGAGGCGGCATGCGCTTCTTCTTCGGTTGCCGTTGATGCGGCTCAGGCTAAAATTCAAGCCGGAGACTATGATATGGCTATTGTGGTAGGCTGGGAGCTTATGAAGACAGTAAACTCCAAAATAGGAGGAGATTATCTCGGCCGTGCCGCTTGGTACGAAAAAGAGGGTAAGGATATTGACCTGCCATTTCCAAAACTGTTTGGCCGCCTTGCCGATGAGATGTTAAAAAAATATCGGACCGATGAAAATAGGATGATGGATGCGCTGGCGAGAATATCTGTTATTAACTATTCAAACGCAAAACGCAATCCGTTAGCTCAAACAAGAAAATGGTTTATGAGTTACGAACAGGCAAGAAACAGAGGTACACAGACAAATCCGCTTGTCGGAGGTAAGCTTGCAAGCTCTGATTGCTCTCAGATAACCGACGGTGCGGCGGTTGTTATTCTTGTTTCAGAAAGGTATATAAATCAGCACGGAATACATGGGAAACCGATTATCAAGGGATATGGACATAGAACGGCACCAATGCTTTTTGATGAGAAGATGGCTGATAATGCAGCTTCGGATTTCATTCTTCCGTGGACCAGACAAGCCGTGCTTGACGCTTATAATATGAGCGGCTTGACTGTAGATGATATTAATGTTTTTGAAACACACGACTGCTTCACTTCAAGCGAATACGCCGCAATTTCTGCATTTGGACTGACAGCTCCCGGAAAAGAATACGAGGCAGTTGAAAGCGGATTGATTGCATTTGACGGCAATAAGCCAATAAATCCCAGCGGAGGACTAATCGGCTGCGGACATCCGGTAGGTGCTTCAGGAGCAAGAATGTTGCTTGATTTATATAAGCAAGTGACAGGTACAGCCGGAGGATATCAGGTTTCAAATGTGAAAAACGGAATAATGCTGAATATCGGAGGCAGTGCCACAACAAATTGCGTATTTATTGTAGGAGAGGACAATTGACAGATTGGATAATACCTCAATCCCGTTTATTTTAAAGAAATACTATTGAGTGAGTTTCAGGTGATTACATATAATGAATGTCCTGTTTTTAACGCTTTTGGATTTTAATTCTCTTGAGAAAAAAAACATCTATACCGATTTACTTCGGGAATTCGCAAAAAACGGTCATAATACGGTCGTTATTTCACCGAGAGAGCGCCGATTTAATGAAGAAACGCGGCTGATAACAGAAAATAACCGCAAAATTTTAAAGCTTAAAATCGGCAATATACAAAAGACAGGGCTTATTGAAAAGGGTATTTCCACGCTTTTGCTTGAAAGCCGTTTTAAAAACGGAGTAAAAAAATATTTCGGCGATATTAAATTTGATTTGGTTCTTTACTCTACCCCGCCTATTACCTTTGCGGGTGTTGTTGAATATATCAAAAAGCGCGACAATGCAAAAGCTTATCTTCTGCTTAAGGATATTTTTCCTCAAAACGCGGTTGATATGGGAATGATGACTAAGACAGGCGTTAAATCGGTAATTTATAAGGTGTTTCGCAGAAAAGAAAAACAGCTTTATAAATTATCCGATTATATCGGCTGTATGTCGCAGGCGAATGTTGATTATATTCTGAGGCATAATCCCGAAATCGGCCCTGAGAAGGTACATATTTCTCCTAATTCCATAGAGGTTAATGAAAAGCCCGACAGCCTGAACAGAGAAGAAACGCGCCGCAAATACGGTATACCTCTTGATAAAACCGTTTTTATTTACGGCGGAAACCTCGGCAAGCCGCAGGACATACCCTTTATTATTGAATGTCTTAGAGCAAATGAAAAGTATGACGACCGTTATTTTGTTATTTGCGGAACGGGAACCGAGTATCCTAAGCTTAAAAAATATGTTGATGAATCGGCTCCCAAAAATGTACTGCTTATAAACGGTTTGCCTAAAGATGAATACGAAAGCTTTGTCGGGTGCTGTGATGTGGGGCTTATATTCCTCGACCGCCGCTTTACAATTCCCAATTTCCCGTCGCGGCTGCTTTCATATATGCAAAACAGTATGCCCGTTCTTGCCTGCACAGACCCTAACACCGACATCGGAAAGGTTATTGCCGAGGGGGATTTCGGTTGGTGGTGCGAGAGCGATAATCCCGATAATTTTACAAAAGCTGCCGATAAAGCCTTACAGTCTGATTTACATCAAATCGGTAAAAACGGGTTTGATTATTTAATTAATAATTATTCGGTTGAAAACAGTTACAATGCAATAATGCAAAGAATAGAGAAGTGAATATGAAAATTTTACTCGTTTCTCCGCTTCCGCCTCCCGCAGGCGGTATGGCTCTGTGGACTCAGCAATATCTGGAATTTATGAATAACAGAAATATTCAGGTTGACATTGTTAATATTGCCGTCACAGGAAAAAGGGCTGCTAATTATACCAAAAAAAATATATTGGGCGAAGTGCTGAGAACCTTAAATATTTTTAAAAATACGCTTTTATTTGCGGTTAAGGGTGAATATGATTTAGCTCACGTAAATACCTCTTGCAGTAAAAACGGTATTACCCGTGATAAAATAGTAGTGCAAATATTACACCTTTTTAAGAAGAAAATAATTTTGCAGTGTCATTGTGACGTAAGGTACGCTCTCGGCAATGAGCGCTCCTTTAAAGCCTTTAAGCATATGCTTAAGCTGTCAGATAAGTGTCTGGTACTGAATAAGGCTTCAAGAGATTTTATAAGAGAAAATTTTAACACGGAGTCTTTAATAGTACCGAATTTTATTTCAGAAGAATATGAAGCTGTTATTTCAGCCCCTAAAGGGATAAACGAGAATATTAAAACGGCTTTATATGTGGGACATATTCTTGCCACCAAGGGCTGCGATATAATTATTGAGGCGGCAAAGCAATACCCTCAGATACAGTTCAGGCTGGTCGGTCATATAAGCCAAACATTTTCGGAGCTCGAATTGCCCGAAAATGTTTTACTGCTCGGTGAAAAGGACAGGGCGCAGGTAAACGAGGAATACAAAAACGCAGATGTATTGCTTTTCCCCACCCATACAGAGGGCTTCCCTCTTACGGTAATAGAAGCGATGGCATACGGTCTTCCGATTATTACTACACGGGTCGGCGCTATCCCCGATATTTTGGAAGATGAGGGCGCGCTTTATATACCCGTAAATTCCGAGCAGGCATTGGTTGAAGCAATTGATAAAATAAAGGATACAGAATGCAGAAGCGATATGTCTTCTTTTAACAGGGAAAAGGTAAAAAAATATCTGATTAATAATGTTTTGGACGAGCTTATAAATAATATTTATTGCGGTTGAAGGGATATAATTTATGAATAAAGCGTTTATTACAATTTTTACTCCGTCATATAACCGAGCCTATACATTGACAAAATTGTACAACAGCCTTTTAAGACAGAGCTGTAAGGATTTTATTTGGTACGTAATAAACGACGGCTCATCAGACAATACAGACCAACTGATGAACACATTTATCGACGAACGTAAAATCAATATTACATATAAAAAGCAAGAAAACAGCGGCAAGCATTCCGCCCATAACAAGGCGGCCGCCGACTGTGAAACCGAGCTTTTTTTCTGTGTCGATTCAGACGACTTTCTGACCGACGACGCTATCGAAAAAATCAGAAATGTATGGCAGAGTATACCCGACGATAAAAAAAGCGGGCTGTCGGGAATAGTTGCTAACCGAGGAAACGAAAGCGGTGCGGTAATAGGAACAAAATTTCCGCCGGACATAACCGAGGCGGGGCTTTCTCAGCTATATGCAATGGGTAAGAAGGGGGATACCGCATTAATTTTCAGAACCGAAATTATAAAACAGTATCCTTTTCCCGTATTCGAGGGTGAACGCTTTTTCAGGGAGCACGTGATTTATGACGAAATAGATAAAGCTTATAAATTATTTGTTTTAAACGAGATTATATATATTTGCGAATATCTTGATGACGGTCTTTCCAAGAACGCAGCCGCGTTGGAAATGAAAAGTCCGAAAGGCGCGGCCTTTGCCCGCCTGCACAACGCAAGCAACGCCGTGTCCGGAAAGGATCGTTTTCGCAATTTGACTGCGTATCTGTTTTTTTCCATAGTTGCAAAGGAATTCGGTTCTGCTCAAAAGCAGTTAGGAAAGGCAAAAACCGTATTGCTTCTTCCGTTCACTTTTTTAGGATATATCCGTTATAAGCTTAAGGGGCAAATTTAATGAAAAATTTTTTATGTGTATTGATCTTCTCAACATTTTTAGGCTCTTCTTTTGAAATTTTTAAGATCGGCTCGATTACCTTCAACCTTTTCAGAGTACTTTTTTTGATCTTCACAATACTGCACGTTTTACACACCCATAAATCGGGAGGTACTGAGCCGTCGCCGACTGCGATTAAGTATCAAAACTATTTAAAGGTTTTTGTGATTTTTAACTTTTTAACGCTTCTGCAAACTCCAAGCTTCAGCGATTGGATAAACGGTTGTATTTTTTATTCCATAAATATTGCTCTGATTTATTATATCTATGCCTATACGGATTGCAGGGAGGATCTGGACAAATACCTCAAAACCTACATATTGGGTATAGCATTAACGATTATTGTATCGGTTTATGAGTATATAACCGGCAACCATATTATAAGCACTAACTATTTCAGTATATACAGCACATCATCCTGGCAATATGAGCTCTTAAGCTTAGCTCCTACAGGATTTTTGTATAATCCCAACAATATCGGAGTAGTAATGATATTAGGTCTGGGCTTCGGTCTTTATTTCGTTAAAAAGCCTATAGGCTGGGTATTTTTTGCAATCTGGGCGGCTCTTTGCGTATATGTTTCCTTTGCCACCGGCTCGCGCGGAGCCATACTCTTGATTTTTTTGGCTATTATGCTTTCGGTTTTTCTGGGAACAAAGGGAACCCTCAAAAAGGGTATTATGCTTTTTTCCCTGTCAATGGTCGGACTGTTACTGTCTTTTATTTTTAACGATTTTATTTTTGAGCAGTTGCAAAGAGCGGGATTTTTCAGATACGGGTTTTCTTTTACGGAGGATTCCAGATGGGAGTTAATTATTCACTGCTTGAAAGCCTCTCGTGAAACCTTCTTTCTCGGAACAGGACCTATGACTGCGGAAACGGTGCTCTCAAATTTATTTGACATTAAGCCACCCGTGTCGGTACATAACTTCTGGGCGGAATTTCTTTTGACCCAGGGCTTATTTTCCTTCGTTTGCTTTGTTTCTTTTTATTTCCGATGCATTAAGGTTCAATGGCAATTAAGAGAAAACGATATTGTCAATTCCGTTATATTAGTGGTATTAATAATGTTTGCTTTTGCCGTGTTTATACCTCCTACGGTTATGACACTTTACTTTCTGTGGCTGATTTTCGGATTTTCAATCGCGACAGAAAAGCTTTATTATAACGACACGGGAATTTTGATATAAAGGAGTTGTGTGATTGTTTGAATATTTGTCTTTTAATCAACAGCTTTAATTTAGGCGGAGCGGAAAAGTTAATTTATGATATTGCCGAGCAGCTGTATAAAAAGCAAGAAAATGTAATAGTTATTGCTATGAAAAAGGCTGAGACTGCGCTTGAAAAAAGAATTTCAAGCGAGCTTACGGAAAAAGGTATCCGTATCGACAGCGTAAATAAGCCGGCAGGCGGGAAAAAAATTGCCGCGGTTTTAACGATCAGACGGCTTCTGAAAAAATACAGGATAGATATTTTACATACCAACGGTCAATCTCCCGATTTTTACGGGAGGCTTGCGGCGCTTCTCTGCCGAAACGTAAAAACGGTAGTCACTGTTCACAGTACTACCGGCTACAGCCCAAAAGCGGAGAAGCTTTTGGGGTTTGCCACAGACGCTTATACCGCTGTTTCGGAGGACGCGTCCCGTTACAGCACAAATACGTTAGGCATAAAAAAAATCACTACCGTAAATAACGGGATTGATTTTGACAGATATTTTAACGATACTTGTCGCAACGGAAATATAATTCTTTCTGTCGGCAGAACAGTACCTCAAAAGGGTTATGTTAATGTTGCCGCCGAAATGAGTGAGTTTCTCAAAAAAAACGCGGAATATTATTGGTACATAGTGGGCGAGACCTCGCAGGACCCCGCTTATTTTGAGAGGCTTAACAGCCTTATTGACGATAAGGTAAAGGAACGCGTTATTTTTACGGAGGCGGTTACCGACACAGAAGAATATTATAAAAAAGCATCGGTTTTTCTGCTTCCCTCCGAATACGAGGGCTTCGGTATTGCCTTTATCGAGGCTGCGGCGGCGAAGCTGCCTATTGTATGCCGTAAGGTGGGAGTAATTCACGATATTATTAAAGCGGGCGGCACGGTTGCCTGCCTGCAAAACGGCAAGCTTGAAGACGCCTTGATTTCGGCACTGGCTTTTTCCGAGGCTCAACTAAGCTATAATTATAAATACTGCAAAGCTCATTATTCAAT
>JBJEOD010000196.1:0-2155 GCA_051880535.1 Acutalibacteraceae bacterium
CATTCTGTCGATTCGGGCGCTGACAGCAGGCACAGATTTCTGTTCCTTTTTCGGTGTTGCTTTTTGCTGTGTATTGTTTGTTGCCATAATATTTTTCCTCCTGTTACATTGTGTAAATAGTGAAACCGGTATCTGCCTGAACTTCTTCCTGACTGATATCTTCAGGCTCTGCATACTTGTCCATATATTTCACCACCTCCTCGTCAGTTAATCCTCTGAAATCGTCCGCGGTAAGCCCGCAGACAAAAAACGGACCGGCTATAATCGACTGCCCGTCATCAAGATAACGGTTGCCCTCCATACCGATTAGCTTTGACTCCTCGTTTGCCACCAGGCAGGTTCCGTCATCGCAATAGATTAGTTCGATCAGACCGCCGACCGCTTTCTGCTCGGCTTCAAGTGTATGGGCGATTTCAGCTATATACGGAGACTTATGCGGTTCTACATATACCACCGTCATAAGGTTATCCGGCTTTTGGGTAAGGGACTCGTCAAAGTCCACTTTTTGAAACCCGACGCTGTCACAGTAGAAAGCGCCGTCCTTCGTAACGACAATATCCGAAACGGAGAGAGAATGTCCGCGGTGCAGAGGATGCCCTTCAGTATTGAATTTGCGGAATATATCCTCTAAGTCTTCGCAATCCACATTGCCGCTGAAAACCTCGTCATAAATCGAGGCGTTGATGTCTTTTGTGTCCTGATATTTCTCCAAATATCCGTATTTAAGAAATTTGACAGAGTTTTTATCCCTGTCTGTATTTATCTGATAGATTTTTATTTCCATCCTACATTCCTCCCATTGTCATACCCTCGGATTCATCTTCGTTAAGAGGGGCAAGCTCATCGAGCTTTTCCTTTGCCCATTCGGGTAAATACTCGTCTTTAAGTATCCCTACGATGTCCGAGCGCTGATAGTGGGTTTTCTCGCCGTCCTTGAGAAATTGCCCGAAGACCTTTCGTCCGCGGGAGTCCGGGCTGCAGCCAAAGCCGCTTTCGGCGAGGAATAACTGATCCTCCGGCGTTTTATATTCATCCTTGAAGATGTAAGGATTGATAACCACCACCTTGCCGGTGTAGTCGAGCTCGCCGTCCTTTTCGGACAGGCAGTGTGTGCGGTCGAAAAGACCGAGCTCCTGCCAAGCCCTGCGAGCTTCATCAATAACAAGGTTGGTTAGTCCCGGATGGGATTCCACCGAGAAATGCCAACGCACATCATCATTTGGGATGTGAAAACTCCTTGCCCAACGCTTGTTATCCTCGGAAAATCGGCCGTCCTCACGGTGATACTGCACTGTGTTTGCCAGCACGAAGTTTACGCGGTTATAACCGTATTGTTCAATAACAGGCTTGATACAGTTATTAAGCCGTTCGCCGTCGTAGTTTTTCGATATAGCTTTTTCAATCGTCCTCGCACAATCGCAGTTTTCCTTGTAGCTCTCACGCCACAGACCGCGCTCATCATTCCGTAACGCTTCTTCAAGGGAATAGGGGTATAAGGGTTTATGCTCCATAGTCTTCAAGCTCCTTTCTCTCAATGGTGGGAAGCAGACCGTTCTCTTTCAGCTTTTTGTATAGGAACAGTCTGCCGTTTTGTGTCCAGCAGGTGTGAACCGTCTGATGGCCGCTCGGAGTGCAGAACACATTAGAGTGGGTATAGCCGTTATCCGCAAATTGCTGGTACAGTATCCATGTACCGTGCAGACGGTACTGTATTCCTAATTCTTCAAGGATACAGTTGAACCGTCGGGCACTCAGACCGTAATCCTTAGCAATCAAGGTAATCGGTACTGCGTCGGGATTCTGCAAAATCATATCGTAATAGGTGGCTTTCTCGGCAAGCCTCCGGTTTTCCTCTGCAAGCTGTTTGTTCTTTTCCTGCTCAGCGGCAAGAGCATAGAAGACATCACCTATACTTTTCGGATCGTCCATGAATTTTCTGAGTGTTTCAGGCGTTGCATACACACCGTGCTTTCGGATAGTCGGCAGCACTTCGTCAAACACCCATTTTTCAAAGCGCTGAGCCGCTTCCAGCTTGGAACGGGCAATCAGTCTGTAGAGGTCGCCTTCGGAGATATAATTGATTTTCTGTTTTCCTCCGTCCGTAAGGGAGGCACGAATCGTTACTCCCTTACAGTGATCCAAAATAGCTTTGCGC
>JBJEOD010000197.1:0-9940 GCA_051880535.1 Acutalibacteraceae bacterium
CAAGTATACATATAAAAGTCAACCAAATTCGGCAAAACGGCGTTTGCCACTCTTTATAAGAACCCGCACCGCGCGGTTTTATGCAGCCCGATACAACCGCGCGGACACTGTCTGATATAATTATCAATAAAAATTAAAGTATTCTTGCAGTTTCGGTTTAATAAATTTATTTTTTTCTCAATTTACTTAAATTAAAAAACTAATTAAGATTTTTGTTGACATATTTTTCTTTTATGCTAATATATTAGAGAATTAAAAAGGAATTCCACCGAGGTGCTCATTATGACAGAGACAAAGCCACATTTCGATCGGGAAAAAATACTCAAGGAAGAACGTACACTGCTTGACTGTTATTCAGGTGAAAAACGGGGTTTTATTTCAACGCTTTTCCGCTTTTACAAGGGGAATTACAAGAATCTGCTGATGTCGGCGCTGATGTTTTTTCTGAAGTCCTCCCCGACCTGGATAAT
Source organism: Acutalibacteraceae bacterium (assembly GCA_051880535.1). Classification (GTDB taxonomy): domain Bacteria; phylum Bacillota; class Clostridia; order Oscillospirales; family Acutalibacteraceae; genus UBA737. Next base: position 471 of record JBJEOD010000197.1, read on the forward strand.
TCCGCTGATAACCGCTTCTGTCATTAATATTGCGACTGAAAAGCCTGACGGCGCGGTAGAGAAATTCACGATTTACGTGATTATCGCCGCGGTCATTCTGCTGCAGAATATACCGACACACACGCTTCATATGATGTATTTAAGCAGAGCGCAGCGAAGTGTTGAGGCAGGACTGCGCGGTGCTATGATAAGAAAGCTCCAGCAGCTTTCAGTCACCTTTCATAAGGAAATAGAGTCGGGAAAAATCCAGTCTAAGGTTATGCGTGATGTTGAGGCGATAGAGAATTTCACAAGCCAGATTTTCACAAGCGCCCTTACGGTAATCACAAATATGACTATATCGTTGATTATCGTAATTTCCAAAAGCCTTACGGTGTTTTTTATGTTTTTACTTTGCGTGCCGTTCGCGGTTTTGCTTAACAATCTGTTTCAGAAGCATATGCGCGCGCAGACCCATAATTTCCGAAAGGAAATGGAAAGCACCTCCTCGGACGTGCTTAATATGGAGGAGCTGATACCCGTCACCAGAGCGCATGCGCTCGAAAACCGCGAGGTCGAGAAAATGACCGCAAGCGTTACCCGCATTGCCGAAAGCGGCTATAGAATGGATAAAATATATGCGATTTTCGGCTCGGCAAACTGGGCTATGTTCTCTTTTTTTCAGATGATTTGTCTGTTTTTTACAGGCTATTTAGCCTACCAAGGTCAAATCACAATAGGCGATGTTTCGCTTTATCAAAGCTACTTTAACTCTCTGATAGTTCAGGTTTCAAGCATTATGGGGCTTCTTCCGATTATTGCAAAGGGCGCTGAATCGATAAGCTCAATCGGCGAAATTCTGACCTCCCACGATGTTGAAAATAACGCCGATAAGCTTAAAATGCAAAGCCTTGACGGAGAATACGAGTTCAAGGACGTTTACTTTAAGTATGACGACCGTACGCCCGTGCTTAACGGTTTTTCGCTTAATGTAAAAAAAGGCGAGACCGTGGCTCTTGTCGGCGAGTCGGGCTCAGGCAAATCCACCGTGCTTAACCTTGTTATAGGCTTTAACAATATTGACTCGGGAAGCTTTAAAATTGACGGAATTGACGCAGACAAAATCGATATGCGCTCCTACCGACGTTTTATTTCGGTTGTGCCGCAAAACTCCATTTTGTTTTCGGGTACTATAAGGGAGAACATAACCTACGGACGGGAATTTGTCACCGATGAGATGCTTGATTACGCGGTAAAGGCGGCGCGGCTTGACAGCGTTATCGAAAAGCTCCCCGACGGACTTGATACGGTGGTAGGAGAACACGGCGCGAAGCTTTCGGGCGGACAGCGCCAGCGAATTTCGATAGCCCGTGCCATAATAAGAGACCCGCATGTTATAATTTTTGACGAGGCAACAAGCGCGCTTGATTCAATAACGGAAAAAGAAATTCAGCAGGCGATAGAAAACCTTACCGCCGACCGTACCACCTTTATTGTAGCGCACAGACTTTCAACAATTAAAAACGCAGATAAAATAGCAGTTGTTAAGGACGGCAGATGTGTGGAATACGGTACATACAGCGAGCTTTTGGATAAAAAGGGAGAATTTTACAAGCTAAAGCAAATGCAGTGAAAAGCCACGCGGGAACGGAGTTTAAGACTTCGTTCCCGCGCTTTTTATATAATACCGATTTAATTGATTATGCCGTTTGCGGCGGCTTTCATTTTTTTAACATACTCCGCAACGGGCTTCATGCAGTCCTTTCCGTACTCCGCGCACATTTTTACAATCGCCGAGCCGACTATAACGCCGTCCGCCATTTTTGCCATACTCCTTGCTTGCTCGGGGGTAGAAATACCGAAGCCCACCGCGCAGGGAATATCGTTTTTTGCCTTTGCAAGGCGCACCATCTCGCCTATATCGGCGGTTATGGTATCCCTTGTGCCCGTAACTCCCAAGGAGGAAACACAGTAGATAAAGCCCTCCGCCTTTTCGGCTATCATACCTATTCGCTCGTTTGAGGTGGGGGCTATCATAGAGATTAAATCAACCCCGTATTCTCTGCAAAGGGGCAGAAACTCCTCCTTTTCCTCGAACGGAATATCGGGAAGAATAAGCCCGTCAATACCTATTTCGGCGCAGGTTGAAATAAACTTCTCCGCGCCGTAGGAAAATACTACATTAGCATAGGTCATAAACACCAGCGGGATTTTAACCGTTTTTCTCAAATTTTTAACCATAGCCAAAATCTTATCGGTCGTAACCCCGCCCGACAGCGCCCTTAAATTCGCCGCCTGAATAACGGGTCCCTCGGCGGTGGGGTCGGAAAATGGAATACCAAGCTCTATAAGGTCGGCACCCGCCGCCTCCATAGCCCTTACAAGCTCGGCGGTGGTTTCAAGGCTCGGATCGCCGCAGGTTACAAACGGAATAAACGCCTTACCGTTTTCAAATGCGCTTTTAATCTTACTCATAGATGTTTTCACCCCTGTATCTCGCTATCGCGGCGCAGTCCTTGTCCCCTCTGCCTGAAATTGTTATTACAATAAGCTTGTCCTTTTCCATCTGCGGCGCAAGCTTTATAGCGTGGGCGACCGCGTGGGCGGACTCAATAGCGGGGATAATTCCCTCGATTTTAGAAAGGTATTCAAAGGCGTTTACCGCCTCTTCGTCGGTGACGGGGACATACTCCGCCCTGCCTATGTCGTTAAGATAGGCGTGCTCGGGACCGACACCCGGATAATCAAGTCCCGCCGAAATCGAATAAACGGGGGCTATCTGACCGTACTCGTCCTGACAGAAATATGACTTCATACCGTGGAAAATGCCCACTCTGCCCGTGTTTACGGTAGCCGCGGTCTCAAAGGTATCGATTCCCCTGCCCGCCGCCTCACAGCCGATAAGCCGCACGGTCGGGTCGTTTATAAAGTGGTAGAAGCTTCCTATCGCGTTTGAGCCGCCGCCCACGCAGGCTAAAACCGCGTCGGGGAGCTTGCCCTCCCTTTCAAAAAGCTGATCCTTTATTTCCCTTGAAATTACCGCCTGAAAATCGCGCACTATCGTCGGGAAGGGGTGGGGACCCATAACCGAGCCTAAGCAGTAGTGGGTGTCGGAGATTCGCCGCGTCCATTCCCGCATTGCCTCGGAAACCGCGTCCTTTAGCGTCGCCGTACCTGTTTTTACGGGGATAACCTCAGCACCTAAAAGCCGCATACGGTAAACGTTGAGCGCCTGACGGACGGTATCCTCCTCACCCATAAATACCACACATTCCATTCCCATAAGGGCGGCGGCGGTGGCGGTGGCAACCCCGTGCTGACCCGCCCCCGTTTCGGCGATTAAGCGGGTTTTGCCCATTTTTTTAGCCAGCAAAGCCTGACCCAAAACATTGTTTATCTTGTGGGCACCCGTGTGGTTTAAGTCCTCGCGCTTAAGATAAATTTTAGCCCCGCCCAAATCCTCGGTCATCTTTTTCGCATAGTAAAGTCTTGACGGTCTTCCCGCGTAATCGTTTAAAAGCTCATTAAGCTCCTTATTAAACTGCGGGTCGTCCTTAAAGTGATTGTAGGCTTCTTCAAGCTCTATTACCGCGTTCATCAGCGTTTCGGGAATGTACTGACCGCCGTGAATCCCGAAGCGTCCCTTTTTATCTGCCATTTCTCATATTCCTTTCGATTCTCTCAACACCGCCGCAAAGCGTTTCATTTTATCAAAATCCTTAACCCCGCCCGTCTCTATACCTGAGCTTACGTCCACCGCGTAGGGCTTTAAGTCCCGCACCGCGCCTGAAACATTGTCGGGGTCAAGACCGCCCGCTAAAAAATAGGGTCTGCCGAAGTTTTTTAAAAGCTCCCAACAAAATTTTGTTCCGCTGCCCGCAAAGGGGGAATCAAGGAGGACAATATCCGCTGTGCTTTTTAATGCTAAGGAAATATCCCTTTCTTCCGTTACATTAAAAGCCTTGATAATCGGCTTATCGGTGAGCTTTCGCAGAGTGGTTATATAATCCTCGTCCTCGCCGCCGTGGAGCTGGGCTATATCAATAACCCCTCCCTTTAAAAGCTCTGCGACCTGTTGGGGCTCCTCGTTTACAAAGACCCCAACAGCGGTTATTCTGCCGTCAAGCCTTTCCTTTAATAACGCGGCTTTTTCGGGCGGGACATACCGCATGCTTTTGCCCGCAAATACAAAGCCTATGTATTCGGGCAGGATAAGGTTTGCAAAATCAATATCCTCTTGCCTTTTAAGCCCGCAAAATTTTATTTTAGTCATAGCATTCCTTTTAACTCTTTAAGCGCCGCGGTTTTGTCCCTTGCCCGCATAAGCGTTTCACCCACAAGCACCGCGTCCGCGCCTATTTCAATCAGCTTTTCTACGTCCGCGCGGGTTTTGACCCCGCTTTCCGAAACGAAAAGCACGTCCTTTGAAACAAGACTTTTAAGCCGCGCGCTGTTCTTAGTATCGACCGAAAAATCCTTTAAATTACGGTTGTTTACACCGATTATTCTCGCCCCCGCACGCTGAGCAATAATAACCTCGTTTTCGTCGTGCGCCTCTACAAGGGCTGAAAGCCCCAGCGAATCACAAATATTAATATACTCCTTTATTTGCGCTTCGTCAAGTATGGAGCAGATAAGCAGTACCGCCGACGCGCCTAATAGCCGCGCCTTATAAATCATATATTCGTCCACCGTAAAGTCCTTACGAAGACAGGGGATAAAGACATTCGCGGCGATTTCGCTTAAATATTCATCGCTGCCTAAAAACCACTTAGGCTCTGTAAGCACCGAGATGCAATCCGCGCCCGCGTTTTCATAGTCCCTTGCAATCTCCAAATACGGAAAATCGGGGGCGATTATCCCCTTTGAGGGGGACGCCTTTTTGCACTCGCAGATAAAGGAGATTCCTTCCTTTTTAAGTGCGTTTTCAAACTCAAGGCTCTTTTTGGGGAGCTGTTCCGCCTGACGTCTTAATTCATTTAAGGGTAATTCCCTTTTCTCCGCCGCTGTGCGCTCCCGCGCGTAATCGGACAGACTTTCAAGCACCGTCATTGCTTTTCACCCGAATTGCTGATTTCAATAAGCCCTTCAAGCACCTTTAACGCCGCGCCCGAATCAATAAGCTCTGCCGCAAGGGAAATGCCTTCCGCCATAGTCTTCGCCTTGCCGCCTATGTAAAGCGCCGCGCCTGCGTTTAAGAGCACCGCGTTACGCTTTGCGCCCTTTACGCCCTTTAAAATCGCCCGTGTAATCGCGGCGTTCTCCTGAGGACTGCCGCCCACAAGCTCGCTTTTTTCACAGCGGGTAAGCCCGAAATCCTCGGGAGCTATAGTATAGGTCTTGTACCAGCCGTCCTTAAACTCGCAGACTGTGGTCGGCGCGCTTAAAGAAATTTCGTCAAGCTTATCCTTGCCGTAAACCACCATACCCCGCTTAACGCCAAGGCTCATAAGTACATTTGCCAGCGGCTCTACCAGATACTCGTCGTACACGCCTAAAAGCTGGTATTTAGGACTGCCGGGGTTTGTAAGCGGACCTAAAATATTAAAAACGGTGCGGAATCCGAGCTCCTTTCTTATCGCTCCCACATATTTCATAGAGGTGTGGTATTTCTGTGCGAAGAAAAAGCACATTCCCACCCTTTCCAAAAGCTCCTTACATTTTTCGGGGCTTTGCTCAATGTTTACCCCCAGCGCCTCAAGGCAGTCCGCCGTTCCGCATTTTGAGGAGGCGGCGCGGTTGCCGTGCTTTGCGACCTTCATTCCCCCCGCCGCCGCTACAAGGGCGGAGGTAGTGGAAATATTAAAGCTGTGGGCGTTGTCCCCGCCAGTGCCGACTATCTCAAAAAGCTCCATATCGGTATTAAGCTTTACCGCGTGCTCCCGCATAGCGGCGGCACAGCCCGCGATTTCGTCGGTGGTTTCGGCTCTCGCGCTCTTGGTTGAAAGCGCCGCCAGAAACGCGGCGTTCTGGGTAGGGGAGGTCTCCCCGCTCATAATCTCGCTCATTACGGCGTACGCCTCGTCATAGGTCAAATCGCCCTTATTTACGATTTTTACAATAGCTTCCTTAATCATATCGAACACTCCTTAATAAAATTTTCAAGCATTATTTTGCCGCTCGGCGTCATTATCGATTCGGGGTGGAACTGCACGCCGAAAACGGGAAATTTCCGGTGCATTACCGCCATTACCTCGGCGTCCGCCGTGCTTGCGGTGACCCTTAAACAGTCGGGCAAGCTGTCCTTGCTTGCCGCAAGGGAATGGTAGCGGGCGACCTCGGTTTTCTCATTACAGCCCTTAAATAAAGGACAGGTTAAATCTAATTTTACCTCGGACTGCTTGCCGTGCATAAGCTCCTTTGCGTAGGTAATCTGAGCGCCGTATGCCGCGCAAATAGCCTGATGACCGAGACAAACGCCCAAAATCGGTATCTGACCGCCTAATTTCTTTACGCAATCTATAATTATCCCTGTGTCCTCGGGTCTGCCCGGACCCGGCGACAAAATTATGCGGTCGGGCGAAAGCGCCTTTATTTCTTCAACCGTCATTTCGTCGTTGCGGATAACCTTAATATCGGGCTCAATTTCGCCGATAAGCTGATAAAGGTTATAGGAAAAGCTGTCGTAATTATCAATAAGCAGAATCATAAATCTTCCTCCCCCGCGAGCTTTAATGCGTTTACTACCGCTTTAGCCTTGTTTATGCATTCCTCGTATTCCTTATTCGGGTCGGAGTCCGCGACGATTCCCGCGCCGCTCCTTACAAAGACCTTGCCGTTTTTCTTGTAGGCAATTCGTATTGCAATGCAGGTATCCGTATTGCCCGTAAAATCAATATATCCTATCGCGCCGCCGTAAATTCCGCGCTTGTTGTTTTCAAGCTCTCCTATTAGCTGACAAGCCCTTAATTTAGGCGCGCCCGAAAGCGTCCCCGCGGGCAGTACCGCCTCGACCGCGTCAAGCCCGTCGCAGCCGTCGCGGATTTCGCCCCTTACGGTCGAGCCTATGTGCATAACGTGGGAATACCGCTCTATGCTGTGGAGCTTTTCTACCTTTACCGTTCCAAATTTGCTTATCTTGCCAAGGTCGTTTCTGCCAAGGTCAACAAGCATATTATGCTCCGCAAGCTCCTTTTTGTCGGCGAGCAGTTCTTTTTCGAGAGCTTTGTCCTCTTCCTCGGTTTTGCCGCGCGGTCTTGTACCCGCAAGGGGAAAGGTGTGTAAAACTCCGTCCTCCAGCTTTACAAGGGTTTCGGGGGACGCCCCCGCCACCTCAACATCGGTACCCGAAAAATAGAACATATAGGGCGAGGGGTTTATGGTGCGGAGTATCCGGTAGGTGTTTAAAAGGCTTCCCTCAAAGGGGGCGCTTAAACGGTTGGAAAGGACTATCTGGAAAATGTCCCCCTCTTTTATATGGTGCTTAGCCTTTTCGACCATTTTGCAGTACCGCTCCCTGTTAAAAAGGGCTGTGACCTCTCCTAAGAGCCGTCCGCCTGCCTCCTTTTTCCTGTCCCCGTTTCTAAGCAAATCGGCAAGGCGTTTAAGCTCCAAAACTGCTTTTTCGTACTCAATTTCAGGATTATCAAGCGGCATATTTACCATAAGCACAATTTTTTGCTTAAAATTATCAAAGGCGATAACCTTGTCGAACAGCATTAAATCCATATCCTTGAAATTCTCGCTGTCCTGCGTTTTTATTTTTGCGGTCGGCTCGCTGTAGCAGAGGTAATCGTAGGAAAAATATCCCACAAGTCCGCCCGTAAAGGAGGGAAGATAATCAAACCTCGGGCTTTTCCATTCCTTTAAAATTCCCCGCAGAAAATCGGAGGGATTATCTGTATAAAATGTCTCCCCGCCCGCTTTAACCTCGCCGTCAAGGCAGGTGATTTCAAGCTTAGGCTCAAAGCCTAAAAAGGTGTACCGCCCCCAACGCTCGCTCTCGGCGACCGATTCAAGCATATAGCAATGGTCGGATACATTTTTAAGTATCCCTACCGCCTCAATCGGCGTGCAGATGTCCGACAGAATTTCACAGCTGACGGGCAGAACCCTATATTCGCCGCTTTCGGCTATTTTTTTAACCTCGTCGAGTTTCGGCATAAATTTCATTTTGCATACCTCCTAAAAAAAGAACTCCTCTTTCTGTAGAGGAGCAAAACAAAAACGCCCCTGACAGAAAGATACTTCTGTCAAGGACGAATAATACGGTTATCCGCGGTGCCACCTTGTTTTCATAGCAAAAAGCTACGCGCCTTAGCAGGATACAAGCATATCCCCGACAACTAACGTATGTCTTAACGTTGCGGAATACTCTGCGAAGACGCATTTGACCGCACCCTCAGCGGTCCATTTGACGGCCTGTTTTTTGCCCGAATCTCAGCACCTCGGACTCTCTGTGAAGGCATAACCGACTTTATCTCCGCTTCAACGGTTTAAACTATTAAACTGCTATTATATTATCACCGTTTTGCGGCCGTGTCAAGTGTTTTTTCAATTTTTTAAGCTCAATACAGCCCGAAAAGCCTTAAAAGCTTCTGCCAAAAATTCAGCTTTTCTTCCTTAGCGGGTGCGGCGGCGGAGGTGCCGTCGATTTCGACCGCCTCAGTCCCGATTACAAACTGCACCGATTTAACATTGGTGTTCTTGTCGCTTACAAAGGACTGTATTTCAGCTTCTCCCCCCGTAATGCTGTCGATCATACCGTCAATTTTGTCGGAGATTTCACCGTCCAAGCCGTCGGTCTGTTTCTTCATTTCGGCGGTGCCGCTCTTTAATTCTCCCGCGCCGTCACTAAGCCCGCCCGCGCCGTTTGCAAGCTCCGCTGTGCCTTCGCTTAATTCCGCCGCGCCCGATGCTAAGCTCTTACTGCCCGTCATAAGGTCGTTTGCGCCGGAGATTATGCCGTTATACCCCGCGACAATTTGAGCTACGCCGTCGGTGTATTCGTTTATGCCGCTGTCAAGCTTTTGGTATTCGGTCACAAGGGTATCAATCCCACCCTTGAGCCTGCTCATATTGATAATTATGCCCTTTAGCTCGTTAACAAGGCTGTTGATTTCATTTTTCAAAGCCTCGTATTTTTCAATAAGCGCCTCTTTTTGTGCGGCAATCTCGTCAATAATATCACTTACGCTGTCAAAACAGCCCTCTATACCGTTTATCGCGTCACAGTTGCTCTCAATAAGCTCTAATATATCTTCAAGCTCGGCGGTATCCGCACCCACAGCCTGCAATTCGCTGATTTTGGCCTTAAGCTCCTCTATTTTCTGCTCGTTTTCAGCCTTAAGCCCCTCAAGGTCGGGGTTGTTTTGGTTGATAAGCTCTTCAAGGCGGGCAATATTTTCGGCCACCGTGTTTACAGCGCTTTTTATTTCATCCGAGCATTTTACCAGCGAGTTAATCTTATCTATAAACGCCTGCGCCTCGTCAAGACCCGCCTTAATTTCAAGCAGGGCGCTCATAACCTGCGCCGAGCCCTCTGTTAATTC
>JBJEOD010000198.1:0-2140 GCA_051880535.1 Acutalibacteraceae bacterium
TATTTTTTTCTCAATAACCCTTCCCCCTCTATTTATTCCTTTTCAGCCATTTTTGCCCTCCGTCATTTATCGTTTCGGCTTTAGCAGTTGATATTAACCGTGCGTGTAATGCTATATCCCGCTTCTCGTCATACCTTTTCAATCTTTCAAGCTGTGATTTTTGACGTTTGATAAGGTTGAGGGCTTGAATATATAATTCAGTGCCGCATCCTATTGACTGCGCTCTTAATGGACAGGACTGACAATCTCTATTTTTATGTCTTCCGCAACATTCTAAAGCCTTTATAATCTCGCTACTCGTCATTATTCCTCACCACCTTTTATAAGCTCCGGGTTATCGTGAATGTTGCCGATAATTTCCCATTCACCACTATTAAAATTTTCGAGATAATCTGTATTGCCCTCTGATATTCCCCTTACATTTGATTTGGGATTTTTAAACGTATATGTACCAAATGCAGGTGAATTTTCAAACCATACAATTTCGGCAAAATAATCGAATTCGCCGTCACAGCAAAATGGATACTCAAATCCTTTTAGTATATCTCCCTCGAAAATCTTCACGCCGTTCTTGTCTGCCAAACCTGTGTACTGTCCGACAGTTTCGGGGATAACTAAATAATCTGTGTCATAAGCTCTTATATAATAATCATCTCTACGCTCTGTTAGATTATGCTGTGCAAATATGTAACCTTCAATCCATTTACCATTAGCAACCCGTTTTCCTCGGAAAAGTATTTCACGCATTTTCTTCATCACCCCTTTGACGCTTTTTCTGTAAGCTCCCTCAATATTTCAGCCGCGCGGGAGAACGGAATCTGCCTCGGTTCATAAGACGGTTCAAACGCGCAAATACGCTCCATTAATTCCTCATTTCCAGTTATCGCTATAGCCCCCGCCCGCATAGCGAGTTCTGTTTCTTCGTCGATTAAGATTACATTACTTGCAGTAAGAAAATCCGCTATAAAATCGTAAATAGCTACAGGGTTTTCGCCCCCTGTACCGTATGCCGCTATAGCATTTTTTATAAGCCAAGATAAATTTTGATTATCAGCCATAATATTTAACCCTCCTTTTTCTTAGTCACTTTTTCCAGTAGAACGCCGTTCATATCCCACAATCTGTCATTGTTCGTATTATTAACGCGTCCAAGTTCTGAAATGATTGTATCTTTTACGGCGATTTGGCTTTCAAGGGCGCTTATTTTTTCCTGTAATGATTTTATTTCGTCGTCCTTAAATCCAAGCAGCATATCACTATGCCATTTCAGCTCTTTTTTCTCACCCTTGCTTGATAAGAAAATTACTAAAATAGCAATTATGCTGACAGCCATAATCGCCGCAGTCGTTTGCATTTCAGGGGTCATTATTCTTAAGCCTCCTTTCTTCTGAACGCCCATACAGGGCAGCCCTTTTTAGGCTTTGACATCTCAAGCCACCAAGTATTACGCGGTTCTGCACCGGGGTCGTCATCATCAATCCCATATCCGTAACGAACATAAGCATTGATTTTTTCGACCTCCTCAACACCGAGTTCTCTTTTCGCTATTTCGGTTGCCTCCTGTTCCGTGTAGCGCTCCTTGCTGACCGCTACCGGGTAATCTCCGGTAAACGCGTCATAATCAAATTTGCTCATTCTTTTAAGTCCTCCTTTTCAAGTTTTACTCCGATTTTATATTGCAGTTCCCGATAACCTAAACCGTTCTTAGGCTTAAAAACCCCGTCCACATACTCCCCGCCCCGCATGCAGTAATCGTACAATTTCGGGTGTGTTACAGCCATTCTTTGAAACCTATTAGGTTCTTTTTCCATGTGGACGCCGAATAAGCAGAACATACAGCCTGTCCGTTCTACGCCTGTATTGAAATACTCGCCGTTTTCGTTCTGTTTTATCTCCCCGTATATAGAGCAGTAGTCAAGATTATTTTCCACGATATAACGCAGTATGTCCTGACTCGTCCAAAATCCGAGCGGTTTGCTCTGTGGGTGTTTGCCCTTGATAATGTTGCAGCCGGTTTTTTCATAGGTTCTCCGGCGCATAATGCTTTCATCTTGAACAATGCCTAAGAATGGCCGCCGCCCCGTTTCGCGTTGGTATTTATACATAGGGCGCTTTTTCATAACATCACAACATTTTTCGG
>JBJEOD010000199.1:0-2137 GCA_051880535.1 Acutalibacteraceae bacterium
GAAGTTATTATTACACCACCGCCTGCTCGCTTGATAATATGAAAGGTATTAATGCGGCTATTTCAATGTCAAACCTCGGCGACGCATATGTTGTTACCGACGGCTATCCTATCCTTGCGGTGTTTAATACTGACGAGAATGCAGTACCCTTAGGAACTCTTGGTACAACCTATTTTTCGGGCCGTAAAGGAACCGAGGCAGAACCATTCCTGATCTCAACAGAGCAGCATCTGAAAAATGCGTTGGACTTTTTCGGCGCGAATTTGTATTATAAGCTTACAAATGATATTTATGTAGAAGCTGACGCGTGGTTTGCCGCGCCGTCTCATGACGGATACACTAATTCCCGTGGAGTTGTCGGCGCCTTCAGCGGCACATTGGACGGTAACGGCTATGCGGTAAAAGGAATTTGCTATCCGAAAGTTGGGAATTGGGATAATAATAAGTATACATATTCCACAGGACTTATTCCTGTAATTGATAACGCTACAGTTAAGAATATTACAATTTCTAATTCTTATTTTACTGCAAGCTCATTGCTTGATTCCAGCTATAATCTTAAAACTCAAGCCTATATAAGCCCTGTTTGCGGAATTGTGAAGGAAGCTGCGGAATTTTCAAATGTAACGGTTGATGAATCGGTAACAGTAGAATATTCAGCTAAAGTAGGTTATAATACGTGGGCTGTTATTGGCGGAATAGTTGCTATCAGCAACTCTGATAAGAATAATAATCAGCTTACAAAAATTACAAACTGCGGCGTTTCGTTTGTTTTAACGGGAAATTCCGAAAATATTAATGGTGTCCGACGCGCCGGCTTGGTAGGAGAATTTGGTTGGTCTTGCAACCTCGAAATTTCAAACTGCTATTCTAAGGGACTTCCTACGCTTAACTACCCCGGCGGTGATCAAGGATCCTTCAACTTAAGTAATATGTTTTCCGATACAGATTACACTGCAACCGGTCTTAAATTTACAACGAAACAAACCCTGCTTGAAAGCTTAGATTCAGGCAGTCTTATTGAAGCGGGACTTGATAGTAATTCATGGTATTCGGTTGATGGCAAGACCCCGATGCTTCGTATACGCGGTGAGGCTATTGCAGATGTTGATGAAAACGGTGTAGGTCTTGAAGCAGGTGATTTAGTTGCACTTCGCAAGCACCTTTTAAGCATTGATACAAAAAAGAATTCAGATGTTAACCGCGACGATACCGTTGACATACGCGATCTTGTCAATCTTAAAAAAAGAATAGCCGGTGCAATACAAGTGGTCAAAGATAAAAAAATAGCATTTACTTTTGATGATGGCCCCAATTCTTTAGTGCCACAAATATGTGACGCATTTGAGAAATACAATGGCAAGGCAACATTTTTCGTTGTTGGTAATAATGTGTCCGCGAATACAGAATATCTTAACTACGCAATCGATAAAGGTTTTGAAATAGGCAATCACTCTATGACCCATGCAACATTCACTAATATTACTCTGGATGAAGTGCGCACCGAGATATCTAATTGCGATAAAGCCGTTAAAGATGCAACCGGATATGAGATGACGCTTTTGAGACTTCCCGGACTTGCAATCAATGATGAAGTAAATAACATGATTACGAATGAACTCGGCAGACCTATGCTTTCGGGATATGGAGGCGGAGAGTCAGACACTGCTACGGTTAACGATATAAAAAATACGATACTTAGCAATGCAAAGGATGGAAGAGTAATTCTTTTGCATTGTCAAGCAAAAACTGTTTCAGCGCTTGATTCTGCACTTAACGAGCTTACAATGCGAGGATATGAATTTGTGACGGTAAGCGAGTTGTTCGGCGGAACAGAAAATATTCCGCTTGGCTATCAGGTTAAAGAAGTTCAGTAAAGCAACAGTCTATACGCAAAGCTTTCTGATTAGTAAACGGAGGTGATATTAAAAGTAATAATAATTCATTCCCGGCACAGGGCGGTATATTGCCGTCCGAAAAAAGTTAAGAAATAATTGAAAGGGTGTTATTTAATGTTTGTGAAAAACAAAAGTAAAAGCTTTTTATCACTGGCAATTTCTCTGGCAATTATAATGCTTTCTCTCGCGGTACCGATCAACACGCAAATTTCTGCGTCGGCTGAAACAGTTCCCACTCC
>JBJEOD010000200.1:0-2123 GCA_051880535.1 Acutalibacteraceae bacterium
CGTTCATCTCGGGGACAAGAAAAACTGGTATGAATCATGGCAGTTTTATCCGAAACACGGGTATGTGGAGTACACCCCGAACTATATGCGGAAAGAACTCGTTGCCGCCGAGCTGTGGGATATTTATGATAGTAACCGCAACAAAACGGGAAAAACTCTTGAGCGCGGTCAACCCATGAAAAAAATTGAGTTTATAAAAGGAATGGATTTATGTGAGAGCTTTTTCAATGATTGTGCTAAGCCCATTATTGAAAAACATTTTCCTAATCTAAAATATTCAGCCGGATTAATTGGATATGGCTCAGATGTTTTGGGCTATGATGATTCAGTATCCACCGACCATATGTGGGGACCTCGCTTTTACTTGTTTTTGGGTGAAGCTGACATTTCTAAGAAAAACGATATTTTGAATGCATTATCTGAAAATCTGCCCTATACATACAAAGGTTATAGTGTTAATTTTACAGAACCCGACGCGAATGATTGCGGTGTTCAGCACCCTGAATTGATAACCGAAGGCAGGGTTAATCCTTTGGTGTTTATTCACACTTTTGATGAGTACCTGAATGAACAACTTGGTACGGCAAATTTTGATAATATTTCACCTGTTCAATGGCTTACTTTATCAGAACACAGACTATTATCGTTGGTATCAGGTAAGTTCTTTGTTGATAGTCTTAACTGTTCAGAGAAAATCGAAAGAATCAAATATTATCCCGATGAAGTTAAGCTGTATATGATAGCTTCTAATTGGGAAATTATTGCATCGGAACAGGCTTTTGTAAAGCGTTGCGGTGAATGTGGTGATGAAATAGGCTCACAGCTTGTTTGTGCGAGACTCGCAGAACGCCTGATGAGATTGTGTTTCCTATATAAAGATACCTATGCACCTTATAGCAAGTGGTTTGGAACAGCATTCAATCATCTTGATATTGATGATAATATAAAGCAAACAATTCGGGCGGCACTTTCTGCAAACAACCTGACAGAGCGTGAGGACAGAATTGTAGAAGCACAGGCTTTAGTGGCCAATATACACAATGCAAGTCATCTTACAGATTATGTTGATTACCAAATTGAAAGTTATTTTGGTAGAAATATAAAAGTGATTTTCGCTGATAAATTTGCCGAGGAAACATCCAAACAGTTAATAAATACAGCCTTGGAAAATATACCTTTGATTGGTACATTAAGTCAAATAGGAGGTCTATCAGAGCTTGCAGATGAAAAGAAGTTTCAGCCGCAAATTATGAAATTATACGGAGAATCATGTCATGGAAACTGATGAAAAGAATTGGATGGGAGGAAGAATAAAATGCCGCAACACCCGATACCGCCTTTATACGATCAAAATTCAAAAGTCCTCATTCTCGGCAGCTTTCCGTCGGTGAAATCCCGGGAGCAGATGTTTTTTTACGGCCACCCGCAAAACCGATTCTGGAAGGTTCTGTCGGCCGTCATGGGCGCGGAAATCCCAAAAACCATAAAAGAAAAAAGCCGCTTTTTGCACACCAACCATATCGCCCTGTGGGATGTGATCGCCTCCTGCGACATTACCGGCAGCTCTGACAGCTCCATTAAAAATGTCGTGCCCAATGACCTGACGGAAGTCCTCTCAAAGGCCGACATCAAGCAGATATTTGTCAACGGCAGAACCGCCGAAAAGTATTACAACAAATACATCCGTGATGTGATCGCCAGAGAAGCGGTCTGTCTGCCGTCGACTTCGCCGGCCAATGCCGGCTGGAGCGTGGAACGGCTCACGCAGGCGTGGAGAGCGGTCAAAGAGGTTATCGGGTAAAAGATTGCCGCAAGCGCAAGGTCTTGACTTTGCAGGCGCAAAAGTGTATAATAGCAAGGCATTTGTGAAAAGTACACAGCGAGGCGTAGCTCAGTTTGGTAGAGTGCCTGCTTTGGGAGCATAGACCGTATTCGCACCGTATGACAACGAAAACCGCCGAAAACCCTTTAACCGTGCGGATTTCGGGCGGTTCGGAAAATGAAAAACAGCGGTCAAAAATGTGTTTGACCACATCTTTGACCACCTACACGACCACAATTTAATAGTTATCGGGGTATAGCGCAGTTGGTAGCGCGCGACATTTGGGATGTTGAGGCCGGGA
>JBJEOD010000201.1:0-2117 GCA_051880535.1 Acutalibacteraceae bacterium
GGTGTGTGCGCTGCAGCATAAGCCGCGGCTTTGTATTCTGGATGAGCCTACAAGTCAGCTTGATCCTATCGCGGCACAGGAGTTTTTGAAAACACTCGAAAAGATTAATCGTGAGCTTGGAACAACCGTGATTTTATCAGAACACCGCCTCGAGGATGCTTTTCCAATCTCCGACAGGGTAATTGTTATGGATAACGGCAAAATTATTGTAGATGAAGAACCGAAAAAAGTCGGCGAGATATTAAAAACAATCAATCACGATATGTATTCGGCACTTCCTGCACCAATGCGTGTTTACGGCGCGTTGGAGAATAACTTCGAATATCCGCTCACTGTTCGTGATGGCAGAGCATGGCTTGAAAAATATTCTGAGAACAATGCTGTTAATCCCAAGCTGATACCGAAAACAGATAATAGTAGTAATGCTGCAGAAACGGTGATTGAAGTTAAGGACGCATATTTCAGATATGAAAAGGAGCTGCCTGATGTTATAAAAGGCTTGAATATAAGAATTAATAAGGGAGAACTGTTTGCAATCGTTGGCGGAAACGGTACCGGAAAAACAACGGCTCTGTCACTTATATCAGGACTAAACAAGCCGTACAGAGGTAAAATTCTGATAAATGGCGAAAACATTTCAAAGGTTAAAAATTTATATAATGGCATTATGGGAGTTTTACCTCAAAATCCGCAAAGTGTATTTGTAAAGAAAACAGTTTATCTTGACCTTTTAGAAATTTTATCGGATAAGAAAATGTCAAAGGAAGAAAGAGAAATAAGAGTCAAAAACATCGCCGTCCTTTGCAGAATAGAGGATTTGCTTGACAGTCATCCATATGATTTGTCGGGAGGAGAACAACAGCGTGCGGCGCTTGCAAAGGTACTTCTAATGTCACCCAAAATTCTTTTGCTGGACGAGCCTACAAAGGGACTTGATGCACATTTTAAGCAGATTTTTGCTGATATTATAAGCGATTTAAAATCAAAGGGTGTAACTGTTGTTATGGTGTCCCACGATATAGAATTTTGTGCGGAATATGCCGACAGGTGCGCTATGTTTTTTGACGGGAATATCACATCTGTCGGTGAGCCGAGAGAATTTTTTGCCGGAAAGAATTTTTACACGACTTCCGCAAACAGAATGGCAAGAACAGTTCTTCCCAAGGCTGTGCTTGCAGATGATATAATACTTGCCTGCGGCGGAAAGGTACATACAAAAACATATATTAAAACCCCGGAAATTGCTTTGCCAGAGTTTAATAAAGCAGAAAAACAAAAAACAAAACATAAGAAGATGAGGCCGTTACGAATTGTTTTCGGAAGTATATTTGTGTTGCTGTTTATGATTACTTTTATATTTCAGCTGACGGAAACCGATATACTTCGTCTGCCGTTCGTTACAAATCTTGATACAGGTATAGTGCAGTTAATTTCTATTGCTGAAATTGCGGGTGCGTTTATCTGCTTCTTTCCTCAAAAAGAATTCGGAATAGATTATGTTCAAATGCCGCAGAGCAGACGAAAACTTACAAAAAGAACAGCAGCGGCGGTGCTTCTGATACTTCTCGCAATACCTCTCACGATTTATATAGGGGTATTTTATTTGCAGGACAGAAAATATTATTTTATAAGTCTTTTAATCATACTTGAAACCATGATACCGTTTTGTATGGTTTTTGAGACCAGACGCCCACAGGCGAGAGAACTTGTTATCATAAGTGTGCTTTGCGCAATTGCTGTTGCGGGTAGAGCGGCGTTTTTTATGATTCCGCAGTTTAAGCCGGTTGTGGCTCTTGTAATAATAGCCGGAGTTTGTTTCGGCGGCGAAACCGGATTTTTGGTCGGAGCAGTGACGGGTTTTGTATCTAACTTCTTTTTCGGTCAGGGACCGTGGACGCCGTGGCAGATGTTTGCTTTCGGAATAATAGGATTTATCGCCGGAATACTGTTTCAAAAAGGATTACTGCGGAAAACGAAAGCATCGCTATGTATTTTCGGTGCGTTTGCAACCTTTATCATTTACGGCGGTATTATGAACCCGTCGACAGTAATTATGTCGCAGGATAAGCTGAATTTCGCAATGATAAAAGCAGCATATATATCCGGCATACCGTTTG
>JBJEOD010000202.1:0-2108 GCA_051880535.1 Acutalibacteraceae bacterium
CGTCCTGCAGCAGAGCGGTCTGAGATGTGGTTGGATCGGTGCCGTCAACGGTATAATAAATATCGCTTTCTTCATCAGAGGTATAGAGGTGTACGGCATCAAGCGGATTTACCTCGCCGGGTTCAACATCGGTGCCGACAGTACCCGCTTCAACCTCTGCTTTCTCCTTAACCTTCATAGAAACATTATCTATCCATACAGTGCCGGTACCCTTTAAATAAAGATAAACCGTTATATTTTCAAGATTCTTTACAAAGCCCTTTACATTAACCGAGTAGGTGTTCCAGTCATTGGTTCCGCTTGTTTTCAGGAATTCCTCACTTCCGTAAACGCGAAGCCAACCGTTTACACCATTACCGTCATCGTCCTTATACCACTGTATAATTCTTACGAAGAAACCGTCCATTTCGACATCTTCTGTTTTAAGGTCAATAGAAAAACGGTATGTCTCATTCGGGTCGATTGTTTTCCTGTTACCCGTTACGATAAAGAATTCTCCCTCGCTCGTCGATGTCATTTTCTGTGCTCTGAGTGTATCGTTTGTGACGTCGGTTACGATTTCGGTGATTTTTGTACCGCTTGAGCCTTCGGATCCCCATGTGGACCAAACGCCGTCTTCAAAACCTCCGTTGCTTAAATAGTTTGCCTCCTCAGGGTCGAGAGTAAGGTCAAAATCGTCTAAAAATACCGTTCCCGTACCGTTGACGCTTACAGTTATTTCAAGCTCATCGGTTGTCATTGAAAATGCGCTTGTCGAAACAGTTCTCCATTCCGCAGTTTCATTAACGGCGTCCTTTCGGCTTGTTCCTATAATATAAAAGTTTGTAGTTTCGCCGATTTTAATTGTTTTTCCGTTTTGCTTAAGACTGATAAACAGCTTGCCGGTAAACTCGCCCTCTGTCTTAAAAGCTAAAGAAACGCAGTATTTTACTGATGTATCAAAATCTTTAAGCGCGTCTGTCTTAGTCACCGTCTTGAATGTGGCAGCGCTGGCTGTAGCCTTTGTGCGAGCAATCTTTAAGGAGCGGTTGCTACCGTTAGCTCCGCCTTCTTCAATCGTAGCCTTAACACTTCCGCCTATACCGCTTTGAGCCCATCTTTGGTTTTCCTCAAAGCCGCCGTACTTAAATACACCGCCATATTGCTCGCCATTGTCCGCCGATATAATAAAGGTCGGCACAAAGACTGAACCCATCAAGGCAATAATCAGAATTAAGGATAATCCAAAAGACAACAACTTTTTCATATTTTACTCCCTTCATGCTATTAAAAGCAATTTTTTCATTATTATGAGGTCTGATGCCGTAATACAACCGTCCTCATTCATATCGCCCGAATAAAACGGCGTTATGTGCGTTTCCTCAGCAAGATATTTTTTTATTCTTATCAAATCAATTATATTGATTTCACCGTTACCGTCGGGATCCGCCGTACAATAGCTCGGGATTTTTTCAAACTCCGATAAAACCAGCGGAAGTGAATAGAGATGATACCATGCAACAGAAACGTCGGACAAGCCGTATTCATAAACACTTTCGTAATTTCCGATATATCCTTTAAGGGAAGGAATATGAGACGGATTATCCCCAACTCCTGAGTAAAGCTCAATACTCTTTAATCTGTAACCCTTATCAGCTTTAACAGTTAGTGTGAATTTACCGCTCGAGCTGTCATAAGCGCCTGTGACATATCCGCCTTCATTATTCACATCAACCGGAACCAGCGCTATATCATCAAGCCATACAGTACCGCCCGCGCCGTTTACGCAAACCTGAAGCTTAAACTGTGCTCCTGTCATTGCAAATTCACCTGTTGTGAATATTCCCCAATCTATCGGGAAGCTGACATCGCCGTTTTCTGAGGCGTCGTACGCGTTGCCGACAAGATACCATTCGCCGTTATAGCCTGTGGGCTGTGCCTTTCTGTCGGTCTCGGTTTCAATTACCCTGACAAAAACCTGACCCTTAAAGCCGTCGGTTGCTTTAATCGCCGCTCTGATACTGTATTTAGTATTAAGCTTCATTTTTGAAGCGATTTCAGCAGAGAAATTTTTTTCCAAAAAAGCAATTGCCTGGATACGTTCCGTAAAGCTTAATTTTGCACTGCTC
>JBJEOD010000203.1:0-2107 GCA_051880535.1 Acutalibacteraceae bacterium
GAGGACGGCGACCGCGAATATCTTTGGGTCGTAGACCCGTCGCACCAGATAGCGCAGGGTATCGACCGTTACATAAAGCTTGACCATGAGGAAACCTATTCCGAGCCGTTCAGCATACCCGAGCCCGACAAGCTTATATTTATAGGCAGCTACGAGGGCGGCGAGGTATTCAGAGCAGGCTGCTGCTACAGGCGCGGCTACGGTAAAATCTTCTACTTCCAGCCGGGTCATGAAAGCTACCCTACTTATCACAACCCGCAGATTATAAGAGTAATCAAAAACGCAATTCATTGGGCTTATTCCGATTACCGTAAGGTAATTGACTGCCCGCACATTCAGAAAATCGAGGGGTAACAATGAAAAAGAATTTTGCAGTTATAGGCTACGGCGGGCAGGGCGCGTGGCATACACGTCAGATTCTGTCAAGCGAGGTTGCCGCGCTCACGGGCGTTTACGATACAGATCCCGCTAAAAACGCCCTTGCAGAGAAAAACGGTATTCACGCCTATTCCTCTTTCGAGGAAGTGCTTAATGACAGCGCGGTGGAAACTGTTGTAATCGCCGTTCCTAACGACGACCATAAGGAGCTTGTTATAAGGTCTTTGGAGACGGGCAAAAATGTTATCTGCGAAAAGCCTGTCGAAATGTCGGTTGCCGCCTTTGATGAAATGACCGCCGCCGCAGATAAATCCGGCAAGCTTTTCACCGTTCACCAGAACAGACGGTGGGACGTTGACTATCTGGCAATGAAGAAAATCGTGGAATCGGGCGAAATCGGCGAGCTTATTAATATTGAATCCCGTATTCACGGCTCCCGCGGTATTCCCAGCGATTGGCGCTGTACCAAGGCACAGGGCGGCGGAATGATTCTTGACTGGGGCGTGCACCTTATCGACCAGATTCTGCAAATTATAAAGGAAAGAATCGTGAGAGTTTACTGCACCGAGACCCACATCACCAACTCCGAGGTTGACGACGGCTTTAAGCTTACAATGTATTTTGAAAGCGGAAAGACCGCCTATGTGGAGGTAGGTACATATAACTTTATAGCTATGCCGCGCTTTTATCTGCAATGCAAGAACGGCAGTGCGATAATAGAGGACTGGCAGAAAAACGCTCAGGTTGCCCGTATGAAGGCGTGGAACGAAAAAGAGGTTCTTCCCGTTCAAACTGCCGCAGGAATTACCAAAACAATGGCGCCGCGTGACGAAATCACCCTTGATATGTACGAGGCGGAGCGCCCTCAAAGCGACGTTCACGATTTTTACCGCAACTTCTGCGCTACGCTTGACGGCAATGCGGAATCTGCAATTAAACTCGGCGAGGTACGCCGCGTAATGCAGGTTATGGAAGCTTGCTTTCAGTCTTCCGATAAAAAGCAGGCGCTTGAGGTAAATATATAATGATAAGGCTTGCAACCGTCGGCACAAGCGCTATCACCGAAAAGTTTTTGGCGGCTTGCCGTTTGACAGGCAGATACGACTTTCACACCGCCTATTCGCGAAGCCGTGAAAACGGCGAAAGCTTTGCAAAGGTTCAGGGGTTTGAGCATTTCGCCGATGATTTAAGGGCAGTTGCCGAAACCCCGCAAATCGACGCAGTTTACATAGCTACACCTAATGTTTTTCACTATGAGCAAAGCAAGCTTTTTTTGGAAAACGGCAAGAATGTTATCTGTGAAAAGCCTATCACAACCGACTGTGAAAAGTATGACGAGCTGTTATCCCTTGCCGACAAAAACGGGCTTATTTACGCCGAGGCGATTATGTCCCGTCACTGTGCGGGGCGGGAAATACTGCTTGACGCAATTAAACAAATAGGCAGAATTTCACAGGCGCGGATTGATTTTTGCCAGCTTTCAAGCCGCTATGATAAATTCAAAAATGGTGAGAAGGTCAATATATTTGATATGTCCCTCGCCGCGGGAACGCTGATGGATTTAGGGGTTTACTGCGTATACGCGGCGGTCGATTTGTTGGGCAAACCCGACAGCGTATCCGCCACCGCCGCCTTTGCGGATAACGGCGCCGACCTTTCGGGCGGGGCGGTTTTAGGCTATAAGGATTTTACGGCGGTTTTGTCTTACAGTAAAATCGGTCAATCGGCG
>JBJEOD010000204.1:0-9625 GCA_051880535.1 Acutalibacteraceae bacterium
CCAAACTGCGGTCTGCCCGTTAGCCAATCCAGTCTGTTTTGAAACCGTAAATTCTCGCACAGTAAATCCCATTGACACAAGCAACACAACCAAAGTGATTGAAGATACTATTTTCGTCACAAAACGGTTGGGTTGCTTTTTTCGTTCACAAATAATATTTTTGATAATAATTATTGCTGACGAAAATAGTGTGATTAAACCAACCGGCTGACGAAAATGTATCATATAGCAAAAGGCAATGAAGAAGAGAAATACTACAACGATATTTTCTATTATCCGCATTGTTTTAGACGAAAATTCTATGCAAAACAAAACACTGCAACAAATTGATATTATAATCTGTACTATGAACAGTGTTGCTATGGGTAAATAATCCCAAAGTCGCCATGTAAGTAAAGCATTCGCTATTGTCCAAAGTGTTAGTACGATGTTTTTGTATTTTTTCATTTTGAGTTTTTCCTTTCAAGGTATTTTTGGTAATAAGCTAATGCCTTCATCACATATTGTTCTGCCTGTTTATCATTTAATTTTTCGGGCAGATATTGGTTGATTTTTTCTACTGAAAAGCGGTATTTTGGCTTTTGATTAGCCTTATCCTCAGCCATTGTTTTTGCAATAAATTCGTAGGTAAGCTCTCCATTATTAAACGCCTTTCGCATTCTAACCGTTTGTGAGAATGAGGGAAAAACATCGGTATCATCTATAATATCAACCAAATCCCTTTGGCTTTCTTCGTCTAAATAGGAGAGTTCTATGGCAGGCTGCATTTTCATTCTGCCGCTGTCGATAAACTCAAGAAGTTCAGGGACAAGATAAGTCAATCGAATATATCTTGCAACCTGTGCGGCACTTTCTCCTGTTTGTTCACCCACAATTTCTCTTGATTTTTTAGACTTGTGCTCAACTTGAACACAAGTGAGGTCTGTGCGTTTGCCTTGGCTTTTTATAGCATCTAACTTCATTTTGTACGAAAATGCTTTTTCACTCGGCAGAATTTTAGAGCGTTGACAGTTACTGTCAACCATCATAATAACCGCCTCATTATCATCGACATCAACAACTACTGCTCGGATTTCATTGATCTTCAAAATTTCATAGGCTCGTTTTCTGCGATGACCGGAAATGAGTTCATACCTACCGTCTGCTTTATTACGGACGAGGATGGGGTTAAGTAAGCCGTTCGCTTTGATGCTGGCTACAAGTTCCGACATATCAGCATCATCAAACACATGGTAGGGGTGGTTGGGGAAATTGTCTATTAAGTTCACTTTAATATCCTGTTCACCAACGATAATTTTTTCTTCCATTTAAAATCCTTTCCGAAAGTTCGGCAAAAGAAAAAGACCGAACTTCCTCACAAAAATATTTGTAAGAAATTCGGTCTTTTGTAATTGTTTTAAATTTTGTCGGGTTCAAGACTATCTAATTCGGTAAAATCATAAAATCGTTACCGTAAAATCACTCGCCTTGAAATTACCCCTTAAAACACTGAAAACCCTTGAAAAATCAAGGGTTTTCACATGCTGTTCCTTATTGAACAAGATTTATGGCCCGCCTGAAGGGATTCGAACCCCCGATCTTCAGAATCGGAATCTGCTGCGTTATCCAGCTGCGCCACAGGCGGTTATATGAGGGATGGCGAAAGCCGTCCCATTGTTATTATTATGCTTCGTAGCCGTTGGGGTTATTTTTCTGCCAGCGCCATGTATCCTCGCACATCTCGTCGATACCGTACTGTGCAGTCCAGCTGAGCAGATTTTTCGCCTTGTCAGCATTGGCGTAAACCTCGTCAGGGTCGCCGGGGCGGCGCGGGTCGATTACAAAAGGAATTTCAATCCCGCTTGCTTTCTCAAACGCATCCTTAAGCTGAAGCACGCTTGTGCCGTTGCCTGTGCCGAGGTTAATGGCTTCGCAACCCTTGTTTTTAAGCGCCCATTCGATAGCCTTAACATGACCTACGGCTAAGTCCACAACGTGAATGTAGTCGCGAACGCCCGTGCCGTCAACCGTCTTGTAATCGTTGCCGAAAACGTGCAGCTTTTCAAGCTTGCCTACTGCAACCTGTGAAATATAGGGCATAAGGTTGTTGGGAATACCTTTAGGATCCTCACCGATAAGACCGCTTTTGTGTGCACCGATGGGGTTAAAATAGCGCAGCAATGCTACACACCAATCGTTATCGGCGGTGTAAAGATCGGTTAAAATATTTTCGATAAAGAGCTTTGTTCTGCCGTAGGGGTTAATCGCGCCGAGCGGCATACCCTCAACAAGCGGCATTTCGGTTGCAACGCCGTAAACCGTAGCTGAGGAGGAGAAAACGATTTTCTTAACATTAAATTCGTTCATAACCTCGATAAGAGCGATAGTGTTAATGAGGTTGTTGTCATAATACATAATAGGCTCGCGAACCGACTCGCCCACCGCTTTTAGCCCTGCAAAGTGGATAACCGCCTCGATATTGTTTTCAGAAAAAATTCTGCGGAGGGCTTCCTTGTCCCTGACATCTTCCTTGTAAAACTTCACGGGCTTTCCTGTAATTTTTTCCACCCTTTTAAGGGCTTCGCTGCTGCTGTTGTCAAGATTATCGACAACCACAACGTCGTATCCCGCATTGATTAATTCGACGCAGGTGTGACTTCCGATATATCCCGCGCCGCCTGTTGTAAGTATAGCCATAAAGATTCCTCCGTACAGAATTATAAAGCGGTTTCACCTTGTTAATGATATAACAAAACCCGCATTTTGTCAAGCGAAAAGAGGGCGGCGGGAGATATTAATTACTGCGCCGCCCACATAATTCAGGGACTGCCGCAAAAAAGCAGTCCCCTGAAAATGCTGTTAAAGTTAAGCCTTACCGACAGAGCCGAAGAGCTCCATTTTTTCCTTAACGGTAGCCTTGATAGCGGCTGTGCCGTCGGCTAAAAGCTTTCTCGGGTCGAAGCCCTTGCCCTCGAGGTCCTTGCCTGCCTCGATATACTTGCGGGTGGCCTCGGCAAACGCTAACTGGCATTCGGTGTTAACGTTGATTTTGGAAACGCCTAATGAAATTGCCTTTTTAATCATATCAGCCGGGATTCCCGTACCGCCGTGGAGAACAAGCGGCATTGTGCCTGTGAGCTTCTGAATTTCATCAAGTGTATCAAAACGGAGACCCGCCCAGTTTTCGGGATACTTACCGTGAATGTTGCCGATACCCGCGGCTAACATTGTAACGCCTAAATCGGCGATCATCTTACATTCCTTCGGATCGGCAACCTCGCCGCCGCCGATTACGCCGTCTTCCTCGCCGCCGATGGCACCTACCTCTGCTTCAAGAGAAAGCCCTAATTTGTCGCAGGTTTCAACAAGCTCCTTGGTCTTTGCAATATTTTCCTCAATCGGGTAATGAGAGCCGTCAAACATTACGGAAGAGAAGCCCGCTTCAATGCACTTCTTAGCGCCCTCATAGCTGCCGTGGTCGAGGTGAAGAGCAACGGGAACGGTGATATTGAGCTCTTCGAGCATACCGTTTACCATGCCGACAACGGTTTTATAGCCGCACATATATTTTCCCGCGCCCTCGGAAACGCCGAGAATAACGGGAGACTTAAGCTCCTCGGCGGTCTGGAGTATAGCCTTTGTCCATTCAAGATTGTTAATGTTGAACTGACCTACGGCGTATTTGCCCGCCTTTGCCTTGGTGAGCATTTCCTTTGCAGATACTAACATTGTAATTCCTCCGTTGTTAAAAAATTGTCTATCTTTATTTTATACCAATACAGCGGTAAAATCAAGTGTTTATTTAACAGCGAGTACAATTATTTTCCCGGGTCCTCGTTTACAACCTCGGGCGGAGCTTCAAGCAGCTCGGGATTGCGAAGGTATTGCCTGATTCTTCTGAACGCCAAGGCAAAATAACTGCCCGAGCAGATGCGCTCATCCATTACCACGCCCAAGGGCATACAGCGGTCAAAGACGATTTCGCCCCCGTGACGGCGAGGCACCTCGCGGAGATTGCCCATTGTGATAAAAACGCTTGTCGTGCCGAATTCATAGCAATGGTGATATATATGGTTGGTTCTTATAGATGCGAGGTTGGATATGCAGAGGCTGTTGTGAAACGGCGACATATCTATAATCTTTTTCGGCAGAAGGCCGTGCTTATCCATAAATCTGAAAAGTCCCACGCCTACCCTGAGCACGCCCGGCAGGCTCAGGAGAATTTTAATCATCTTTTCGGTGCCGTTCTTTTCGGGGACCTCACGGTTATCCGTAACATACTCGTTTATTTTGTTGTTGACGTCAAAAATGGTGTCGGTCATATTGAAATACATCTTTGACATTGTGCCGTTGTCGTATTCGCCTGATTTGAGCACCACCATTGCAACCGCAAATTCGTTCCTCGCGTAGGGCTTACAGTTCATAATGAATCGGTTAAGGAGCGGAAACTCCGCCGCGGTGCGAAGATAAGCCGCTATTAAAACCGCCATATGGCTTAAAGTGACACCCTGCCTTCGCCTGTCGTTAAGATAGCTTTGAATAGGGTCGTAGGGAATATCAAGGGTTACCATATTCATTGAATCGACGCGTTTGTTCATTACGTGCGCCGCTACCGTGTACATAGGGTCAGTATTTCTAAGTCGTTTTCCGTCAGCTCTCATTGCAAAACTCCATTCCGCCGCCGTATGCATATGTATTACCGTTAATCCCATGGCGGCATATGGGATTGTAATTTACCAATGCAATAATACTATATATCGCCGAAAAATGCAACACTTTTTTAACAAACTGTGAACGGAGCTTGATTAGCCTTGATTATTTACTGTGTTTGCGAATCGGAGGAATCGGTGTCGCCCTTGTAGGAGTTGATGTAAATTTTTACTGCAGTATGGGCGCTTACCTGAGTGCCGTACTTAGGCTCCTGCTCAAGCACGACCCCCGGCTCATGGTCCTCGTCGTATTTTTCAAGAACCTCGATATTATCATAAAGGAAGCCCTGCTTTAAAAGCTCTAACTTTGCGTTTGTTTCGTCAAGCCCTAAAACATTAGCTATCTTAAACTCCTTGGGACCAAGGCTTATAATAAGCTCGATTTTTGTGTCCCTTACAACGCCCGTACCCTCTGCAACCGACTGGGCGCAGATTTGTCCCCGCTGGAATTTATCGCTGTATTCCTCGCCCTTTATTACAAATTCAAATTTTTCGTAATCCTCGTTATCCGCAAGCTCGGCGTAGTATTTGCCCGTAAGCTGGGGAACGTTGAAAAGCACGGGGGATTCCTCCGCGCCGCTGTCAATGGTTCCTATTGAATCAACCGAGGGGGCGCTTGCCCAGACGTCGCTGCTTTGCCCTGAAACGTCGTTCTTGCCGAAAATATCCTCCTTAAAGACCGTGAACACAAGCACGGCGACTATTGCAAGGAAGACCGCCGCGGTGCAGGCCGAGGAGATAATAACGTACTTTGCGGTGCCGCCGCGCTTTTTGGGCGCTTTTTTATTACCGCCCTCCGCCTTTTGAGACGGGCGGCTTACAGCGGCGGTATCGGCGGTTTCGGCGTATACAAGCTCGTTCTTAAACGCCTCGATATTCTCGGTTCTGTTTTCGGGCAACACCTGAAGACCGTTTGCGAGAGCGGAGAGCACGTGACGGGGAAGCTCCTCCGCAAACCTTGCGGGAACGGTCATAGAGTCGTTTTGCAGTCTGTCTGTCGCCCTTGGAGGGACGGAGCCTATAAGCACCGTGAAAAGCACGGCGCAAAGCCCGTAAACGTCGGTATATGAGTCGGTATGCATATCTGAATTATACTGCTCAGCTGCGGCAAAGCCCGGGAAAAGCTCGCTTTCAAGCGGACTGTCGGCTTTTCGCAGATTTTTAACCGAGTAGCCCGAAATACGGAGCTTACCGTCCCTGCCTACCAAAACCGTTTCTGTAGAAATGCCGCCGTGAATTATTCCGAGGTCGTTCATTCCCTTTACGGTGTCGATAAGCGGCAGAAACAGAGGCCTTGCCTGCTCCCATTTAAGGGTGCCTCCGTTCTTTGAAAGAAAGCTTTTTAGGGTTATTGCGGAAATGCTCTGGGAAATTGCGTAAACCGTGCCGTTTTCCTCGAAAACATCGGTCACGGGCATAAGGGAGGGAAGCTCAGACGACTTAATCTGGCGGTTAATGTCCATAAACTCCATTAGTCCCTCGTTAAAGGTGTATTCACCGCCCTTAACCATTCCGACGGATCTGTCGGACCTTCTTACGGCGAAGTCCGCGGGAAAATACTCCCTGACCGAAACCACCGCCGATTCGGAATTATCCCAGCCGATATAGGTTATGCTTTCGCCGTTGCGCTTTTTAGTCCTGCCAACGGTATAGCGGTCTGCTAAAACGCTCCTTACGGGCAGGCAGTCCGACCCGTTCTGTTCGGTCGAGTCGCACCCGCAGACGGGACATATTCTTTCGCCGCCGCTGTCGTTCATGCAGGCAGGGCAAAGTCTTTCGGTATTCAACATAAGGTTCTCCACTTCCTTAAGGCTTACGAGAGCCGAGACCGTCACAGGGTCCGCTTTTCATCAGCCTATGAGACTAAAAGGTTTTTATTGAGCCATTATAACATATAATTGCTTAAATATCAATTATTTTTGTGAATCGGAGGCTGCCAAGGTGAAATCGGCGCCTGATTTAGGTTCAGACCTGACCTTTTTGACCGTATGTGCCGCCGAGCTTACGGGTATCATATCCCGAAAAACGCAGGTGTGGCGCTCGGTTATGATCCTGTCCTCGTGAAGCGAGCCGAAATACCAGTGCTTAAACTCGCAGGAGCGGCCTATCTCTTCAAGATAGCCGTTCAGCTTGTTTACTCGGTCGGGGTCGCCGCGCCGCAGGAGTATCGCGCTTTTTACAAGGGAGGGCGGCTCGTGGGTGATAATGTAGTCCACCCTGAGCCCTGCCTCGTCAAGCCGCTTTGCGCCCTCCGCCATTTCAGCGGGGGTCGGCTCCTCTGCACGCCACCAGTTGCCCTGCTCAAGACGCATATCCTTGTCGGTGCTCTCTCCCCCGCCGAAGGTGAAAAAGCTGTTTCCCTCTATCTCAAAAATCTGTCCGCGCATTAAATGGATAAGATTGCCCTTTATTCTGTGCACCATTCCGCCGTGCCAGAAGGTCACCCTTGCGCGGTTAATCACATCTAAGTTATCGTGGGTGCCGTCCACAAAGGCGGTCACAAAGCGCCTTCCCGCAAGATAATCGATAACCTGCTTTTCGGTTTTGCCTCCGTTAAATATATATCCGAAATCTCCGCATACTATCAGTACGTCGCCGCTCTTGAGTCTTCTGAAATTACGGTCATACAGCCGTTCAAGACAGCCGTGCATATCTCCTGTTATGTATACCGTAGGTATCACCTGCCGAAAAATTAATTTTAGTCTTTAAATTGCGTATGCTTTATGTTATAATCATATAAGTACATATCTGTTTTTTTATTATACTATATATTCAGGGAGATTTCTATGGTAAAAAAGACATTTTCCATAATTTTTACGTTTATTTTGGTATTTTCGGCTATTGCGGCGCCGCTTACGGCTCGCGCCTATGAAATTACGGGCTTTAATATTACCGCAAAGGCAGGTATGCTCGTTTCAATGGACACTGGGGAGATACTTTACAGCAATAACGCCGACGAGAAGATGTATCCCGCCTCGCTTACAAAAATAATGACCGTAATACTTATGCTGGAAAGTGAAAAATACGACCCAGAGGGTAAAGTTGCTATGACCAAGGAGGTTCAAAGGCTTATTTCGGGCACGGGCAGCGCGGTTTCCAATTTTCAGATAGGGGAGGAGATTACCCAGCTTGATTTGGTTTACACCGTGCTTATGTCCTCCTTCGGCGACTGCGCGTATTTAGCCGCGATTTACTACGGCGGCAGCGTAGAGGGCTTTGTCGGTATGATGAACGCAAAGGCGCAGGAGCTGGGTCTTACGGGTACCCACTATATGAATCCCGTGGGTCTGCACGACGAGCAGAACTACACCACCGCGCGGGATGTTTACACCCTTTTCTCCTACGCGCTTAAGAACTCGACCTTCAAAACCGTTTGCGGAACGCCGCGATACACCGTTGCGGCTACTAATATGTCTGGCGCGCGAATTCTCTCAACCACCAATTTTATGATTGACAATACTACCAATTATTTTTATCAGTACACAAAGGGAGGTAAGACAGGCTATACAGACGAGGCGGGCAGGTGCCTTGCAAGTTTTGCCACCTACAACGGCTATAATTATATATGTGTGCTTATGAACTGTCCGCCTAATGCGGACAAGCGGTATGAGTTTCTTGAAAGCGCTGAGCTGTACCGCTGGGCGTTCAATAATTTTTCCTTTAAGGAGGTTGCAAATTCCACCGACCCGGTGTGCGAAATGCCGATTGAGCTGTCGCTTGATACAGACTTTGTTTCACTTTATTTTGAAAAGCCGTTTGTGACGGTGCTGCCTAACGAGGCGGACGATTCTACAATTGTCATTAAGCCGCACTTAAACTCCGAATCGGTGGAGGCTCCCGTGAAAAAAGGCGAGGTTATGGGCACGGCGGATGTTATTTACGCCGAGAAGGTTATCGGAACTGTTAATCTTGTGGCGGGTGATAACGTTAAGGAAAGTAAGCTGCTTATCGGGTTAAAATATGTAAAAAGCTTTTTCAGCTCGGTATATATGAAGATTGTATATGTGCTTATTGCGCTGGCGGTTATTATATTTATACTGATGGTGATAAGGCTTAATCTTGCGCGAATTAAAAAGCGCAGGGTAAAATATATCCCCTACGGGAAAAAGAAAGGCGATAGAAATGAACATTAAAAAAATTCTTTCGGCGTTGCTTGCGCTGACCCTTTGCGCGGGGCTTTCCGCCTGCGGTAAGGAAAAGGAGAACGGAGAAAATGCGGCTTCCGGGACGGAAAAATACGGCACCCACCACGCCGTTATAACGGTGGAGAATTACGGCGAAATTAAGCTTGATCTTGACGGCGATACCGCACCGATAACGGTTAAAAACTTTGTCGAGCTTGCAAAAAGCGGCTTTTACGACGGTCTTACCTTCCACCGCATAATCTCGGGTTTTATGATTCAGGGCGGCGACCCTGAGGGTAACGGCACGGGCGGCAGCGGCACTACAATAAAGGGCGAGTTTTCCGCAAACGGAGTGGAAAACAATATTTCCCACGTAAGGGGAGTAATTTCTATGGCGCGGGCAAAAAACTATGACAGCGCTTCCTCCCAGTTCTTTATTATGCACAAGGACGGCACTCACCTTGACGGACAGTACGCCGCCTTCGGATATGTGACCGAGGGTATGGAGGTTGTGGATAAAATTGCCGAAAACACGCCTGTTACCGATGATAACGGTACGGTGCTAAGGGAAAATCAGCCGATTATAAAATCGGTGGTTATTACCGATTAATACGAAAAAGCAAGCCCCGAGGGACGGGCGGATTTATTCCGCCTTGCACCTCGGGGCTTATTGTACGGCTTTTGTCAGCCTATCCGAACAGGGTTGAGAAGGTTTCCTGCAAATAGGCGGTGGCCGATATACCGTTCCTTGCAGGGACATAGAAGATGCAGTAGCAAAGCACCGCCAGAATAATTAACAGCAGTATCGATAGA
>JBJEOD010000205.1:0-9620 GCA_051880535.1 Acutalibacteraceae bacterium
AAAATACTGCGAGGCAATGGTGACCTATTTTAAGGGAAGGGTCAATAACTACGAAATTTGGAACGAGTATAACTTGGGCTTCGGCGGTACAAACGGTGCGCCGGAAAAGTATGTTTGGCAGCTTAAGGCGGCGTATAAGGCTATTAAGGCTATAGACCCGAACATTGTTGTCAGTGCGGCGGTTACAAGCGGAACTCAGCCTGAATGGTTACGCAGAATGATGAAGGCGGGTGCATATGATTATTTTGATGCCGTTTCAATTCATCCCTATTGCGGAGTGCCCGATTCGGCGTACCCCGACGAAAATAACGGTCAGACAGAGGCTAACGTCAAGCTTTATAAGGATATTATTGCCGAATACGGTCCTCAAAAGCCGGTTTGGGTAAGTGAAATGGGCTGGACCTCGTCGGCCTTTGAGGGAACAGTTGACCGTGACGAGCAGGCGGCGCATCACGTAAGAGATATTGCTATTGCCGAATCAAGCGATATTATTGATAAAATGCTCATTTACGATTTCAGGGACGACGGAACCGACCCGTTTGATATGGAGCATCACTGGGGTATAGTTGAGGCTATGCAGTCTGTAGTCCCAAACGCCGCAAAGGAGTCATATGCGGCGGTAAGCTTTCTTAACTGTATGATTTCAAACGGGGAGTTCAGCGATAAAGAAGTAAGGGATTCGGTTAAAATCACACGCTTTAAAAACGGAGATAAAACCGTTAATTTGCTTTGGTCGCTTGACGGAGAAAAAACGGTTACTGTAAAGCTTTCAAAGACAGATGAAATTTTCGATATTTACGGAAATAAAAAGAATATACAGATTGAAAACGGCAAAGCAACCTTTGACCTTAGCGGGAGTGTTATATATACTGTAGGCTCTAAGGCGGAGGTCACAGAGGTTAAAAGACCTAAACTTAAATATGATTTTCCGTATACTTTGACTGCAGTACCCTGTCATAAAGAGGACGGCTGGTATTTAAAGGCTGTGCTTAAAAACCATTCCTATAAGCTTGCGGGAAGACTCAAGGTTGATTTGCCGGAGCTTAATATCTGCGGAAATTACAGTATGTTTTCACTTAAGAACGGAGAAAAATTTGAAGCAGAAATAAAGGTGGGAGAGGCGGATTACCGAAAGCTTTACCGTGCTGTGATCGACTTAAATCTCGTCAACGGAGTAAGAGATGTAAGAACCGAGCTTACAAGCTTTTTTGAAATACCTTACGGCGAGGCCTCAAAGGCTAATATAACAATGAACGCTTCCGATAATTATTTCCGTTTGGAAGGTAATCAAAAGCCTGAGCTTAATGCGGAAATTTCCCTTTCCTATGACGAGGAAAAGCTGTATCTTAATGCAGTAGTTGAGGACAAGGTGCATTTACAGCGCGGTACTACAACCGACTTTTGGATGGATATATGGGACGGCGACGGTATTGAAATTATAATCCAGCCGATTTATGACGGTAATCCGGCGGCAATGCGCTATAATCATATAGGTCTTGCACTTTCTTCAGATAACGGAGACTCTATCGCCTGGCGCTGGAGATTGGTCTCAAACAGAAGCCAAGGCTATTTCAGAACCGCAGATTTTAAGGCGGAGCGTAAGGGTAGCACAACGGTTTACAGAGCGGCGTTTAACTGGAAGGATTTGTTGCCGCCGAACGTAGAGCTTGAAGACTGCGACAGCTTCGGCTTTGCTTTAAGGGTAAATAACGCCGAGAGTAACCCGTTGTCGATAGACGGATATATGCAGCTTTACGGGGGCTTAAGCACCTGGCGCGCACCGTTCTCCTACCAGCCGAGCGAGTTCGGAAGATTTGTACTTAAAAAATAATTTTAGAAAGAAGAATTGTTATGAAAAAAATTGTCTTTATGGGAGACTCAATTACCGACTGCTACCGCCCGTATGAGGACGACAGATTTTTGGGCTCGGGATATCCGGAATTTGTAAAGGGAGAGCTTAATTACAAATACGGCGATGAATATCAGGTTTTAAACCGAGGAATCAGCGGTAACAGAACGTCGGATTTATATGCGCGAATTAAGCTTGACGCGATTAACCTAAAGCCCGATTATTTCAGCCTGCTTATCGGAGTAAACGACGTATGGCACGAAATCGACTATAAAAACGGCATATCGGCGGATAAGTATGAGAAGCTTTACGAGCTCTTGATTGAAACGGTTAAGGAAGCCTTACCCGATATAAAAATTTTTGTTTTAGAGCCGTTTGTGCTTGAATACACCGCGACAGAAAATACCGAGCAAATTCCCGACAGATGGAATTTATTTAACACGGGAGTGCGTGAGCACGCGGCGGTCGCAAAGAAGGTTGCGGAAAAATACGGCCTTACGTTTATTCCGCTTCAGGCAAAAATGGAGGAAGAGGTCAGCCGACTCGGAATTGCTACGGTAAGTGAGGACGGCGTACATCCGACTGCGGCGGGGCATTTGATTATCGCCCGAGAATGGCTTAAAGCTTTTGAAGATCAAATCGTTTAAGAGGTATATCATTTTGAGGATAAATACAGCAAACGCAAGGGAAATCGAAATAGTCAATCCTGTAAAGGATAGGGAAATAGTCTGTGCTTTTCACGATATTGACGGGACACATTCGCTAATCAGAAATTGGCAGCCCGTTATGAGCCGCGTGCTTTACGATACGGTGGAAAACGGTATTCCCGAAAATCTTGCTACAGATGAAAATATTGAACGTTTGGTAAGACTTTGCGGAACGCAAGCGCTTGAGGAAACAGATCGCTTTTGTGTGGAGAGCGCGGGGCTTTCTGCCTTAACTCAGATGGAGTGGGCAATTCGCAGAAATCAAGAAAAAACAGACGGAAGGTTTTCAAGTGATTTAAATTCCGAAATAATAAAACGAATTTGGAATGGCGAGGAAAAATTCAACGACGCCAAGGAGCCGCAGGAGTATGCCGATTATCTTAAAGAGGTAACGCCAAAGCTCTTTTGGGTTTATGAGCAGGTACTCAACCGCTATTGCAGAGACAAAAATTTATCCGCCGCAAGAAAAAATCCGACTGAGTTTTTAATTCCGGGTTCTATGGAATTTATGAAGTATCTGCACTCCTGCGGCGTAAAAAATTATTTTGTTACGGGAGCGGTTGTGGATAAATCTATAAAACCGCCTATGGGAATGTTCGAGGAGGTTTTAGGTCTCGGCTTTGAAATCGGCGAGTGCAAAACCGTGGAGGATATTCTCGGCTCAAGTTGGGATGAGAAAATACCCAAGGATGAGGTAATGCTCCGTTTGGTTAAAAAGCTTGGAATCAAGGGCGAAAATGTGCTTGTCGTAGGTGACGGAAGAAGCGAAATTTACGCAGGCGTAAAGCTCGGAGCGGTTACCGTAAGTGTTTTGCCGAAGTGCGCCCAACGCCAGCGTGAATTGCATACACAGCTTGGTACAAATATAATTGTGAGCGATTATTTATCAGAAGACATTAAAAATATAATGCGTTAAATAATTCGCTGTCGGAAGTGATTATAATGAAGAAAAAGGTTTATATGATAGGTAATGCTCATCTTGACCCTGTGTGGGTTTGGAGATGGCAGGAGGGCAGCGCAGAAACTAAAGCCACAATTCGCTCTGCGCTTGACAGAATGAACGAAGAGGAAGATTTTTTGTTTGTATGCTCCTCGGTGTTTGTTTACGAGTGCATTGAAGAATTTGACACCGCTATGTTTGAGGAAATACGCCGCCGTGTAAAAGAGGGACGTTTTATAATAGTAGGCGGTTGGTATGTTCAACCTGACTGCAATCTGCCGTCGGGCGAGGGCTTTGCGCGTCAGTCGCTGTACGGTCAGCGTTACTTTAAGGAAAAATTCGGGGTGACGGCTACGGTCGGCTACAATGTAGATTCTTTCGGTCATAACGCTATGTTGCCGCAGATTCTTAAAAAAAGCGGTATGGATAATTATATATTTATGCGACCGTGTGAGACCGAAAAACATATGGATAGCAATCTGTTCAAATGGATCGCACCCGACGGCTCGTCAGTAACCGCATTTAGAATATGCGACGCCTACGGATATAATTATACCGATCTTGATGATTTTAAAGAACGCCTGAAAAAAGTCTCCGACGAGGGTCTTGACTGCACCGATTATGCTATGGCGTTTTACGGTGTAGGAAATCACGGCGGAGGTCCTACAAAGCATAATATTAAGCTGATTAAGCAATATCAGGCGGAAAATAACGAATGTCAAGCGGTGTTCGGTAATCCCGCAGAGTTTTTTGAAGCGGTAAAGTCGGAAAACCGCATATTGCCTGAATATAAGGGCGACCTGCAGCACCACGCGAGCGGCTGTTATTCGGCGGTTTCCGAAATTAAAAATGCATTACGCAGATGCGAAAGCAATGTAATTGCAAGCGAAATATACAATGTGGAGGCAGGAGTACTGCTCGGCAAGGAATATCCTGCCGAGGAGCTTAAAAAAGCGTGGAAGGATATTCTCTTTATTCATTTCCATGATGCGGTCGGCGGCTGCTGTATTGCACCTGTTTACGGTGATTTGAATAATTTTGCGGGAGAAGCGCTTGCTGTCGCGCAAAGAACCTCAAACAACGCGCTTCAGTCGCTTTCTTGGGCGATAGACACCTCGGATTCCGCTAAAGGTATTCCCGTTGTTGTATTTAATCCTAATCCGTGGGTATATGACGGGCTTGTAAGAATTAATAAGCAGGCGAACTCGGTATATGACAATACGGGAAATCCGGTTCCTATACAGCAGGTGTTTTCTCCCGCTCATAACGTATACCGAAGAGACGATACGGTTTTCCTGTGCAGTATTCCCGCATTTGGCTACAGAGTATATTATATAAAGGAGGAACAGGCTGCCGAAAATAAAAGCTTAGTCTATGCAGATGAGAATTATCTTGAAAATTCACAGCTTAAGGTTGTTTTTGATAAAGAAAGCGGATATATAACCTCTGTATATGATAAAATGCTCGGAAAAGAGCTGATTTCGGGCAATGGAGCGGTTCCTGTTGTTATCGATGAAAACGAACACGATACCTGGAGTCACGCGATGAATTATTTTGATAAGCGCGTAGGCGAGTTTCGGGACGCGAAAATCACCGTTACCGAAAACGGTCCTTTGAGAGGCACTGTTAAGGTTGTAAACAGATATAATGATTCGGTTTTAACACAATATTTTTCTCTTTCTGCCGATTCGCCTGTCCTTGAGGTTTCTGCCGAAATTGATTGGCAGGAAAAAAATAAGATGCTGAAGCTCAGCTTTGAAATGAATATTGATAATCCCACCGCATATTACGAAATTCCCTTCGGTTATATAAGCCGTCCCTGTAACGGTGAAGAGGAATCGGGACAAAGATGGATTGCAATGTGCGGCGATAACGGGAGCGCCGCTGTTATTAATAACAATAAGTACAGCTTTTCATTTAAGGACAGTGCTATGAATCTTACTGTAATCAGAAGTCCGCTTTTCTGTGACCACGGCGGTCCCAGGTTCGAGGAAAGCGAGTATACCGATATAGGCAAGCATAAATTCAGGTATTCGTTTATGCCTGTAAGGGAAAAGGATTTTTGTGATGTGATAAAGGCGGCGGGAGAGCTTAATACAGAGCTTAATTGTGTTATTGAAAACAATCACTCGGGAAGCTTGCCCGAAGCTTTCAGCGGAATTGAGATTGACGGCGAAGGAATAACCGTTTCCGCGCTGAAACGCTCCGAGGACGGTAACGGAACGGTATTAAGGGCGTATGAAACTCTGGGCAAAACCGTTTCCGCAACATTTTCGGGAGGATTGCTGCGCGAGCCTTTACATACCGAGTTTACCGCCCACAGCGTAAAAACCTTCCTGCTGCCTGACGGCAGCAATGCTTGGCGCGAGGTAATGCTCACTGAATTTGATTATGATTAGACTAAACGCCGAAAAAAGATATATCAAAATTAAGAAAATCCTTTATTTTTTCTCAACGGGTGATATAATAAATTATAGATTATATTATTATTCGAAAGGAAGAAATTAAGTGGCGGAATATTTATACTTAGAGATTTACAACGATTTAAAGGCGGACATAAAAAGCGGAAAGCTCGTGACAGGAAGCAGACTTCCGACCGAAAAGGAACTGATCGAAAAATACGGAGTAAGCCGTATAACCGCTATTAAAGCTATGCAAAAGCTTGAAAATAAGGGCTATATTAAGCGTATCAGAGGCAACGGATCGTTCGTGACGTATAACAATGTTTCATTATACCGTGATTCTCAGATTACCGTAAACACTCAGTCTAAGAATATAGCTTTTATTGCAAAATGCTCTACCGATA
This sequence comes from Acutalibacteraceae bacterium, assembly GCA_051880535.1. Classification (GTDB taxonomy): domain Bacteria; phylum Bacillota; class Clostridia; order Oscillospirales; family Acutalibacteraceae; genus UBA737. The sequence goes on from JBJEOD010000205.1 coordinate 6,303, forward strand.
TTTTTATTTATTTTCTTTCAAATTTCCAGAAGCTTGCTATTTCCCACGGCTATAATGTATCAATTTTTGATACGGAAACAGAAAATATAAAAGAAAGGGAAATTATCCGCAGTATTTCGGGCAGTGAGTTCTGCGGAATTGTCTGCAAGCCCTCAATGACCTTTGAAAACATTCCCGAATTTGCGGAAATTATGAAAAGTAAAACCCCGATCGTTTTTATTGACGGAAGTGTTCCCATGCTTAAAATTCCGTCGGTAAAATCAAACAATTATCTCGGCGGCTATAAAATCACAAAGTATCTTATTGAAAACGGTCACAAAAATATAGGTGTTGTTTTTTCTGATATTTCAAACAAAAACGAGCAGGAGCGTTTCAGCGGCTATTTGCAGGCGTTGGTAGAAAAAAATATTGAATATAAAAGCAATATGGTTTTTACATTCAGGGAGCTAAAGGATGATTTCCTCAATAAGAATTTGTGGGGCTTTTCCGAAAGACCTAAATGTATTGTAGATAACATTAAAGAAATCCTGAGAGATCCTAACCGTCCCACTGCTTTCTTTTGTATGTATGATGAGCTTGCTGCGCTTTTGGAGCAATATGCAATTGAGCTCGGATATAAAATACCTGACGATATATCGCTTGTGGGTTACAATAATTCGCAAATTTGCGATCAGATGATAGTTCCGCTCACATCTGTAGATCAGGATTATCGCAGAATAGCCGAATTCGCTTTTCAGCTTATTACAGGCAATGAAAAAAATACAGACGAAAAGCTTGTTGAGCCTGAGATATTCGTCAGAGAATCAGTTAAGAAAATTAAATAGGCGTTTATTCCGCAAGCATCATATTTTCTGCGGATATGTGTCTAAAAAATATTATTTGGGAATTTGGTGCACAGATGATTGATAAATTCGGAGAAAATACAGTTTTAAAAGTCAAAAGAATGCTTGAAACTTATTCCAAGTATGCTTATGTAATTCTCGACAGTCTTGAAACGGAATATCATATTCCTGATAAGATGGGAAATTCCGTTCCGCCTGCGTCCGAGTCTTGGAAGGCGGCGGAAAACGGTATGATTTGGGGAGAAAACGAGCTTGCTTATGCTTGGTTTAGGTCTTTTTATACCGTGCCCTCAGAATATGACGGGAAAACACTTTATCTGCTTCCTAAAACGGGAGCAGCCGAAGCATTGTTCTTTATTAACGGCCTTCCTGCGGGACTCTTTGACAGTACACCTGAGGTGTGTAAGCCTGAGGAACGTCTGCATCTTGCGCAGCCGCTTACCTTAAGAGCAAAAGCGGGAGAAGGGTTTGAAATAGCTCTTGAGGCGTACGGCGGGAGAAGGCTTAAAGGCTTTGCGCCGATGGTTGAGTTTTCTAACGATTTTTATCCGCTTGAAAGACGCCGCCGATTTGAGGGTATTTTCATTGCCGAAAAAAATGAGGTAATCGGTTCTTTCCTGTTAAAGCTCAGAACGGTGGTTCAGCTTTATGAAAATTTAGAGGATAATAACCGCGTCAAATGGGACGCTTATAATCTGCTTTGCGATATTTTCCGCATTGTTCCTCAAATTCCCGAGGAAACCGATTTTGAAATTTGGAATTCTGCTGTGCTTGAGGCGGAGCGCTTGCTTTGCGGTTTTATATCGGACAACAGCGGAGAGACGCAGTTCGGTGAATACGGAATAATAGGACATTCCCACCTTGATACCGCATGGCTTTGGACGGTTGAAGAGTGCAAGCACAAGGCGGCGAGAACCTTTTCCAACGCGCTTTCGCTGATGAATAGATATGATGAATACATATTTATGCAAAGCTCGGTGCTTTATCTTTATTGGATGGAGAAGTATTATCCTGATATTTACGCAGGGATAAGCGAGCGTATTGCAGAGGGGCGCTGGGAGCCAAACGGCGGCTCTTGGGTCGAGTGCGACGGCAACATTACGGGCGGTGAGTACCTGATACGGCAGTTCCTTAGAGGACAGAACTATCTTAAGGTGCATTTCGGTTATCGTGCGGACTGCTTCTGGCAACCCGACACCTTCGGTTATTCTCCTGCAATACCGCAAATTATGCAGGGCTGCGGTCTTAAATATTTTTATACCACAAAGCTATCTTGGAATGAGTGCAACACCTTTCCTTACGATACCTTTTATTGGCAGGGGATTGACGGAAGCAGGGTGCTTACTCATTTCAATCTTACCCATTGTTGGCCCGACGCTGAGGCTCTTCTTAAAGCTCCGCTTTTAAGCAAGGAGGTAACAGACAGTAAGCTTTTGGCTTACGGCTTCGGCGACGGCGGCGGCGGTCCGAGCGCAGATATGCTTGAAGCGGCGCGTATAACCGAAAATCTAAAGTGTTTGCCCCATACAAAGCATACGACCGTAAGCGATTTTATGAAACGCCTTGAAAAGACGGCTGTTAATGCGCCGGTATATGACGGCGAGCTTTATCTTGAACTGCACAGGGGCACGCTTACTCAAATGCACGACATAAAGCAAAGTAACCGTCAGGCTGAGATTGCTTTGCATAATCTTGAAACAGTATCCTGCCACAGTAATATTGATGCGGGAAATTCATCAGCTCCGATTTTTACCGATTTGACCGATGTGCTGCTGCTGAATCAATTTCACGACATTCTGCCCGGAACCGCTATTAAAGAGGTGGGAGATCTTGCCGTTGAGCAAAACCGCCAAGTAATAGAGGAAGCGGACAAGCAGGCTCGCTTGCTTTGCGCGGGAACAGAACAGTCGGAAATTTCGGTTTATAATACTCTTTCATTCTGCCGTGACGATATTTTTACTCTTGACGGCATAAAGAATATTGAAAATGCGGTTTGTCAGCATTACAAGGATTTTGACGGAAAGGATAAAACAGTTGTATCAGGCGTAGAGATTAAGCCATTTTCGGCTGTTAATCTCCGTCTTGCGGACGAAAAGTCTCAAAATACAGATACAGTATTTTTTGCTGACGGAAATAGGCTTGAAACTCCGTATTACCGCGTTTGCTTTACCGAAAACGGCGAAATTTTAAGCCTTACCGATAAACGCTGCGACAGGGAAACGGCGAGCGGGGATATGCCGCTTAACACCTTCTGTTACGGGGAAGATGTTCCGCTTATTTGGGATAACTGGAATATTGACTATGACCAAAAGGTAAAGATGGCATGCAGAGCAGTTTTGGAAAATCGGGAGATTATATCAAGCGGTGCGGTTGAGCACCGTATAAGATGTACTTATTCGTTTGGAAAAAGCTCACGTATTATTCAGGATACCGTTTTTTATGCTGATTCGCCCCGCATTGATTTTGAAACAAGGGT
>JBJEOD010000206.1:0-2094 GCA_051880535.1 Acutalibacteraceae bacterium
TGTCAAACTCTGCCTGAAATCCGCAGTTTTCGGGAATTGTAACGGTTACATCTCCGCTTACTGTATCGGTTTCAAGCTTTTTAAGCGGAACAGAGGTATCGATTTCCGCACAACCCGAGGTGCTGTCCAAATCAAAGCTTTCTATCGCTCCCGACGCCTTAATATCCCCGCTTACCGTGTCGCACTCAAGCGATGCGGCGGTTAAATTCTCTGCCGTGACCTTTCCGCTTACGGTATCTATTTCCACAGATTGGGAAACGGTAAGCCCGTCTATTCTAATTTCCGCTGAGGTTGAGTTGATTTTAAGCTCCTTTAAGCTCTCAGCGTATACGCGGGGAATTTTTACTGTAAGCTCCTTTTTAGGTTTGCTGATTATTCCGAAACTAAAGCCCGATTTTTCGGAATGTACCGTCAATCTTCCGTTTTCAACCTTGTATCTAAGCTTATAATCCTCGTCATCAACCGCGGTTTCGCTTACCTCTACCGTATCCCCGTCATAGACCGAAATATCGATTTTTCCGCTCACCCAGTTTACCGTTACGGCATTTATCGGCTCTGTGATACTGCCGCCGCCTATGCTGTAGCTCCCCGCGTCCGCATAAGTATTTCCCGAAAAGCCTATCGAAAAGTCTCCCAAGCCGACGTTCGTGCCTTTAAGCGCAATTCCCGCGACCAGCATACCCGTCAGAATAACCGCCACAAGCGACCATATAACTATTCTTATAACTGCCGATGTTTTCATATGCTCCACCTACCTTGTTAAATCAAAAATAGCTTTAATTATATTCGTAACCGCGCCGCCGATAATAAAAATCAGCCAGCTGATATACCACGCGCCCGTTAAAAAGCTTACCGTAAAGTAAATCACAAGGGTCAGCGCCCAGACAGCGCCGTTCACAGCCGAAATAAGTGAGCGTCTTTCCTTTGTATCGCGGTTCCATTCCTTAAAGTCCTCTACAACCGTGCCGTCGCTTTTATCGTATTTAAGCCTTATTCCGCTGCGGTAGATAATAAGGGCGGTCGCGAGCGCTATTATGACAAACAAAAGCGTTGCTCCCACAAAGTCGGGTGCCCCCAGCTCGTCGCAGATAATCGGCGGTATCACGCAGAGAATGTAAAGCGCAACGGCAACTGCCAGAAGTACGGTTCGCTTTTTTTCGTTAGCCGCGATTTCCTCTCTTGTATAGCCCGAAGAAGAAACGGGAGCTACCATACTGTCAATCAAATGGCTTACATCCCCTATCCCCGCTACCGAAATATTGTAAGCCGCCTCGGGCGAGCGCCCTTCCTTTATAAGGTCGTTGTAGCGGTCTATCGTGTTCTGGAGTATTTCCTCCTTAATCTCCACGGTCTGCTTGGTTTTCGGAGCGTTTTTAAAAAGCTCCTCTACGTATGCGCGCAATTTTTCATTCATTTCCTTCACCCTCCGAAGTGATAAGAGTATCGATAATTCTTTTTGCTGTTTTCCATTCATCCAACAGTCTGTCGCATGTCTCGGCCCCTAAGGCGGTCAGATGGTAATACTTCCGCCTTGCTCCCTGTTGCTCCGTTCCCCAGTAGGAATCAACACAGCCGCTGTCCTCCAGTCGCTTAAAGGCTGTATAAAGGGTCGCCTCATTAAGCTCGTACCTGCCGTCAGAGGCAAGCTTTATTCTTTTGTTAATCTCATAACCGTAGCTGTCCTTAACCTTTAGGCTCGACAAAATAATGGTATCGGTATGCTCCCTGATAATATCAGCCGCAATGGACATAGTCATCAGCTCCTTTGATTATATAATAGCTCAATATACATTAAATGTCAAGGTATATTATAAAATAATTTACAATGGAATTTCAACAAAATTAAATTTGCTGTTTTAAGCATAAAATTGCAAAAAAGACTTGATTTTTTTAACTTCAGGAGTTATAATAGAATTCGCCGTCATAAACGGATTTCATTCGACCTATACGGAGATGTCGCCTAGTCCGGTCGAGGGCGCACGATTGGAAATCGTGTAACCATTAAAAGTGGTTCGAGAGTTCGAATCTCTCCATCTCCGCCATAAAAGGGTAACAAAAAAGATGCCCTGCGAGAAACTCCGATTTCATCGGGGT
>JBJEOD010000207.1:0-2080 GCA_051880535.1 Acutalibacteraceae bacterium
CAAAATATGAACTTGAATATTGGCTTAAAGGAAAAAATAAGCTCTGCGATTACCTCCTCGAAAGTGCAGTCAACGAAGCGGAAAGTTATGCAGCCGGTAAACCGTGGACAAGAGTAATCTGGGATGTGACCGCAATAGCGTGGCTTATAGATACAGAAGGAATATTTATGCGGGATAGGTTGATTAGAAGCTATTTGCCGGAATATGACCTTCATTACGCTGAAAATTCAGATGGTCATTTTATGAAATATGTTTACAAAATAAACCGCGATGCGCTTTTTGAAGATTTATTTAGAAGGTTGGCAGAATGAATATATATAATCTCGGGTCTCTTAATATTGACTATGTTTATTCCGTGGAGCATTTTGTTTCGGCAGGGGAAACCCTTTTTTCCGATATTATGTAGATTTTCCCGTGCGGCGCAATAGCTGATAAAGTAACAAAAGCCTGTGAAACATTGCGGGCGATGGATTATTTTGAAAGGATATCAAAGAGATGTTTGAAAATGCAAAATGGATAACCCGTACACCCTGGCTTAATTGGAGAATGCCATCCTACGAGGAATTGCCCCCCGCGCCCTACCTTACAAAGGGCTTTAATGTGGAAAAAGCCATTGCTTCTGCTGTGCTTAATATTGTGGCTTATGGACAGGGCGCATATTTTATCAACGGTAAAAGAATACCTGATTCATATCTGCCTTCAATTCACTCCTTAACCGACAAAACCCTTGTTTATAACTCATACGATATAACGAAGGATATAAAGCGCGGAAAAAACAAGCTCGGCGTTGCAATCGGCAACGATTTTCAAACGAACCATTCAAATCCATACTGCGGCTATGTCAGAATGATAGCTCAGCTTGATATTACTTATAAGGACGGTACTGCTCAGCAGATAGTAAGTAATACGAGTTGGAAAACGGCCGATTCACCGATACTTTTTGATATGCGTCGCTGCGGTGAAAAATTTGACGCGCGTCTTAAAATAAACGGTTGGTGCGACCCTGATTTTGACGACAGTGCCTGGGATAATGCCTTTATCTGCAAGGGCTTAGGCGGTAAATTCAGAAAAAAGATAGTTGAGCCTATACGAATTATACGGCTGATAAGAGGAACTGAAATTGAAAAAGGCTTATTTGATTTCGGTACAAACACCTCGGGCTGGGCACGCATAAATGTCAAAGGAAAATCAGGAAACGAAATAGTTATTAAATACTCGGAAAGATTAACCGACGATAAAAGAAATGTGGATCAGTCATCAATTACAAACGGCGGTTCACATAAGGACCAATACATAATGGAGGGAAATCCCTATGGGGAGGAATGGGAGCAGTCCTTCATATACCACGGATTCAGATATGTTCAGGTTGAGGGTGAATATGACGAAATTACGGTAGATGCTGTAGTTGCATTTACCGATATGCCCCTTACCTCAAGCTTCAACTGTGATAACGATGTGATCAATAAAATCCATCACGCCTGTATAAATTCAATACAAACCAACTGCCATGATTTAATGACCGATTGTCCCCACCGTGAGCAAAATTTCTGGACAGGCGACGCATTGGCAAGCGCCGAAGCTATTACTATGTCTTTTGACGCTTATAATATGCTTTCGGAATGGGCGGAGCATTTTAAGGATTCACAGTTGGATGACGGTCAGTTGCCTTGCATCGTTCCGCCTTTTGGCCGCGCATGGGAATATCTTTTTGCTACAGGACCTGATTGGGACAGCGCTATCATACACCTACCGTATTACGCTTACAAATACAGCGGGAAAAGAGAAATCGTAGATACTCTTTGGGAAAATATGAACAGGCTACTTACGTATTTTAACAGCCGCACCGAAAGCAGAATTCTTAATTTCGGTCTTGGTGATTGGGCTTGCTTTGGTAAGGACGGAACAATGCATGAGGATATGTGTCCTATAGAAATATCCGATACCTGTTTTTACCGCATAGATGCACTTATGATGGCTGAAATGGCACAGGCTACAGGCCGTGACGCCGCTCCTTATTTAGTGCTTGCGGATGAAATCAGGACGGAGTTTAGAAACAAGTTTATTTTTGACGGTAAAATTA
>JBJEOD010000208.1:0-9530 GCA_051880535.1 Acutalibacteraceae bacterium
AAATGAAGCTTGTATTTATGGGAACGCCCGATTACGCTGTAAAAACTCTTGAGGCGTTAATATCGGCGGGGCATAACGTCGCGGCGGTTTTCGCACAGCCCGATAAGCCTGTAGGCAGAAAGCATATTATAACCGCGCCGCCCGTTAAGGTCTGCGCCGAAAAGCACGGAATTGAGGTTTATCAGCCGAATACATTAAGGGACGGCACAGCCACGGAAATTCTAAGGAAAATAGCTCCCGACGTTATAGTGGTTGTGGCATACGGAAAGATACTTCCGAAAGAGATTCTTAATATTCCTAAATACGGTTGTGTGAACGGTCATGCGTCATTATTGCCAAAATATCGCGGAGCGTCGCCGATACAGTGGTGTATAGTTTGCGGCGAAACCGAAACGGGCGTTACCGCAATGAAAATGGACGAGGGTATGGACACAGGTGATATTCTTAAGACTGTAAGAACCGAAATCGGAGCCGAGGAGACCGCCGAGGAGCTTTTTGAGCGGCTCTCAGGTATCACCGCCGAGCTTTTGGTAAATACCCTTGCCGACTTGGAAAAGGGAAATATAACCCCTCTAAAGCAGGACGAAGCAAAGGCAAGCTACGCGCCTATAATTAAAAAGGAAATGGCTTTTCTTGATTTTATAGATATGACCGCAAAAGATGTTCACAACGCGGTAAGAGGCTATTATTCGTGGCCCTGCGCCTACTTTTTCCTTGAAAATAAGCGCGTAAAGGTTATAAAGGCGGCGGTAGCAGGAAATATGGGCGCAAAAGCAGGGACGGTTATTAAAAGTGATGACAGCCTTGTTATAGCCTGTAAGGACGGCACGGCGGTGGAGCTTGTAACGCTTCAGCCCGAGGGCTCAAAGCCTATGAATGCTAAGCAGATGCTTTGCGGCAGACCGATAGCTATTGGTACGGTGATAGGCATTGAGTAACCCGAGAAAGGCGGCGGTAAAGGCGCTTTTAAAGGTGGAAAACGACGCGGCGTATTCAAATATCGCCCTTAACGCCGTTTTAAGGGAAAGCGAGCTTGAAAACGCGGACAGGGCGTTTGCCTCGGCGGTTTTCTACGGCGTTTTAGACCGCAGAATAACGATTGATTTTGTGCTTTCGAAATTCATTAAAACTCCGCTTAAAAAGGTCGCTCCCTTTACCTTGGAGGTTTTACGGAGTGCGGTTTATCAGATAATGTTTATGGACAAGGTGCCCGACAGCGCGGCGGTAAACGAGGCGGTTAAGCTTATCAAGTCTTCACGTGAGAGCCGCAACGCGGGCTTTGCCAACGCGGTTTTGCGTAATATTTTAAGAAACGAAATCGTCTTGCCCGATGACAATGACCCACATTCGCTTTCGGTGCGGTATTCCTGCCCCGAATGGATAATAAAAAGCTTTATTAAGGATTACGGCGCCGATACAGCCGAGGAACTGCTGAAGGAAAGCCTTAAGCCCGCGCCTGTGGTTATAAGGGTGAACACCTTAAAAACCGATACCGCTACCCTTAAAGCAGAGCTTGAAAAGTGCGGAATACCTGCCGATTCGGCGGAACCGGAAAACGCGCTGATACTTAAAAAGGGAATCGACGCCGCCGACTTTGATTTATATAAAAAGGGCTTATTTTATGCGGAGGATATTTCCTCCCAGACCGCCGTATCGGTGCTAAACCCCAAAAAGGGCGAAAGAGTGTTTGATATGTGCGCGGCGCCCGGGGGCAAAAGCTTTACTATGGCGCTTTTAATGGAAAACGCAGGGGAGATTATTTCCTGCGATCTTTATGAACAGCGGGTAGGACTTATTAAAAGCGGTGCAGAACGGCTTGGAATCGATATAATAAAGCCTATGACCGCGGACGCTTGTGTTTTCAATGAGGGCTTAGGCGAGTTTGACTGTATCCTCTGCGACGTTCCCTGCTCAGGTCTTGGGGTACTAAGAAGAAAGCCTGACATTAAATATAAGCCGGAAAGTGATTTTACGGAGCTTACGGCGCTTCAGTATAAAATACTCGAAAACGCCGCCCGTTATCTTAAAAGGGGCGGACGGATTTTGTACTCTACCTGCACCTTACGGCGGGAAGAAAATGAAAAACTTGTAAATTCCTTCATTATGGAGTATAATGGTTTTTATAAAATGTATGAACACACCTATCTGCCGCATATTGATAAAACAGACGGGTTCTACTGCGCGCTGATAGTTAAGAAATAAATACCGCTCAAAGGAGGTCGGCGCTTGGAAAGACAGGATATAAGGTCAATGTATTTAAGCGAGCTTGAAGAAATGCTCGTCGGTATGGGTCAGCCCAAATTCCGCGCCGCACAGCTTTACCGCTGGTTACAGTCGGGGGAGACCGATTTTGACGGTATGACGAATATTCCGCTGACGCTCAAAAACGAGCTAAAGGAAAAGACCTATATTGCCGATGTTAAGATTGTAAGAAAGCTTTGCTCACAGCTTGACGAAACGGTAAAATATGTTTACGAGCTTTACGACGGAGAGTATATCGAGTCGGTGCTGATGAAGTACGAGCACGGCTATACGGTTTGTATTTCAACTCAGGTCGGGTGCAGAATGGGGTGTAGCTTCTGCGCCTCGGGCATAGCGGGGCTTACAAGGAATTTAACCGCTTCCGAAATGTTAGCCCAGATAACCGCCGCCGAGCGGGACAACGGCATAAGGGTTTCAAATATAGTGATGATGGGTATGGGCGAGCCGCTTGACAATTTCGATAATTCGGTAAGGTTTTTAAGGCTTGTATCGGACAGCGGCGGACTAAATATCGGACTAAGGCATATTTCCCTTTCAACCTCGGGGGTTGTAAGCGGAATAAAAAAGCTTAAGGAATACGATTTCCCGATAACCCTTTCAATTTCGCTCCACGCCCCGAACGATGAAATACGCTCCTCGATAATGAGGGTCAACAAAAAATGGGGCATAGATGAGCTGCTTAACGCCTGCAAGGAATATCAGGCGGTCACTACAAGGCGTATTTCCTTTGAATACGCCCTGATTGACGGGGTTAACGACAGTGACGAATGTGCGGTGGAATTAGCGAGGAGACTAAGGGGAATTATGTGCCACGTAAATCTTATACCTGCTAATCCGGTTAAGGAGAATTCCTTTAAAAAGCCGAACAGAGAAAAAATAAATCATTTTAAGGACTTACTTACTAAAAAAGGCGTAAACGCCACGGTAAGAAGAACGCTGGGAGCGGATATTGACGCTTCCTGCGGGCAGTTAAGAAAACGCGTAAAGGAGGGGGAAGGCAGTGAGGATATTCAGTAAAACCGATAAGGGAAGAGTGAGAACGGCAAATCAGGACGCATATTTTGCGGGTCGCATATCCGACAGCGCGGTTTTTGCGGTGGTCTGTGACGGAATGGGCGGCGCAAATGCGGGCAACGTCGCGAGCGAGAACGCCGTCAGACATATTTCGGATTATATTATAAAGTCCTACCGAGACGGAATGACCGCAGACGAGCTTGAAACGGTTGTAAGGAACGCCGTTATCAGCGCTAATATTGAGCTTTACGATATGTCGGTAAGCGATTCGGCGCTCTCGGGTATGGGTACTACGGCGGTTATCGCCCTTATTAAGGACGGCGCGGCGATTATTGCAAACGTGGGCGACAGCCGAATTTATCTTGTAAACGGGGAAATTAAACAGCTTACCCGTGACCATTCGGTTGTGCAGTCCCTTATTGAGAGCGGGAAAATCACTCCAGAGCTTGCAAAGGTGCATCCGCGCAAAAATGTTATTACAAGAGCGATAGGAGCCGAGGAAAACGTCACGCCCGACAGCTCTGTGATAAAGCTTGATTCCGACGATACTCTGCTTTTATGCACCGACGGGCTTAGCAACTACCTTGATGACGGCGATATTTTAAATATCTTTAAAAACACGGATATTTCGGCGGTGCCCGAAGCCCTTGTTGAAAGGGCAAATTCAAACGGCGGCGGCGATAATATAACAGTTGTCACACTTACCAGATAGAAAGGAAAAGACTTATGGATAAATTTGTAGGAAAACGACTGGACGGCAGATATGAGATTAAGGAGATTATCGGCGTCGGCGGTATGGCGGTTGTCTATAAGGCATATGACAATCAGGAAAACCGTACGGTAGCGGTTAAAATTCTAAAGGAGGAGTTTATCTCCAACGAGGAATTTGTCCGCCGATTTAAGAACGAATCAAAGGCTATCGCGATGCTCTCCCACCCGAATATCGTAAAGGTGTACGACGTAAGCTTCGGCGATCTTATTCAGTATATCGTAATGGAGTACATCGACGGAATTACACTTAAAGAGTTTATCGAGCGTGAGGGAAGCCTGCGCTGGAAGGATGCGGTGCATTTCACCATTCAGATTTTAAAGGGTCTCCAGCACGCGCACGATAAGGGCATCGTTCACAGGGACGTTAAGCCGCAAAACATAATGGTTCTGCCCGACGGCACAATTAAGGTGACCGATTTCGGAATTGCCCGCTTTGCAAGAAGCGAGCAGCGCACTATCACCGACAAGGCGATAGGCTCGGTTCATTATATCAGCCCCGAGCAGGCAAGAGGCGAGCGCACCGACGAGAAAACCGACATTTATTCTGTCGGCGTAATGCTTTACGAAATGCTCACGGGTCAACTGCCGTTTCAGGCGGAAAGCCCCGTTTCGGTTGCTATAATGCAGCTCCAGCGCGACCCGCAGCTGCCGACCGAGATAAACGGCTCCATCCCCTTAGGGCTTGAACAGATTACAATGCACGCTATGCAGAAGAACCCCGAGCGCCGCTATCAGTCGGCGGCGGAGATGCTCTGCGATCTCGGTCAGTTCAGGAAGGATCCGTCTGTAACCTTCGACTATTCTTATTTTGTGGACGATTCCCCCACAAAGTTCGTTTCCTCTAATTTCGATTATGACAGCGTTCAGATAGATGACCGCGAGGAGGAAAAAGAGGTCAAGGAAAAGAATAATATGATACCGATTCTCGCGGGAATTGCGGTCACGCTGGTTATTGCAATTATTATTCTCGCCGCCGTTTTTGTGCCCAAGCTTTTATCAGGCACGGGGGATGAGCTCAGCTGTCCTAACTTTGTGGGCAAAACGGTTGAAGAAATTAAGGAAAATAAGGAGTATACCGATAATTTCACCTTTGAAGAGGAATGGAATTCCAACGCAGATTATGCCTACGGCTATGTTTATGAGCAGTCAAAGGCAGAGGGTCAGAAGCTTAAAAAGGGTGCGTCGATTACCCTTTATGTAAGTATGGGTCAGTCTACAAAGAAGGTGCCCGACGTTTACGGAAAGACCGAATCCGCCGCGATTTCAGAGCTTAAGGCGGCAGGCTTCCAGACCGTTGTTACCGAAATGCCCAGCGAAGACGTTGAGGCGGGGCTTGTAATCAAGACCGACCCGCAGCGCACCGAGGTTGTTGAGGAAAACGCCAAGATTACAGTTTATGTAAGCAGCGGAAAATCGATTCAGAACGTTTCGGTTCCGTCGGTTGTGGGTATGAAGCAGGCTGATGCAGAAAAGCAGCTGACAGATAAAAAGCTTGTTCCCACGGTCAAGGAGGCAACCATAACCTCCGAGGATAAGTATTACCCTGTGGGCTACGTTTTCAAGCAGGAGCCCGACACAGGCTCTTCCCAGATTCCCGAGGGCTCAACCGTTACTATTTATGTAAGCTCGGGCGTTTCGCTTGACATTACGGTTGATTTGCTTGAAGAGGATATATGCCCTGTAAGCACATATTATGTTTCGCTTTGGGATTCAAACGGTATGGTTGCGGAAAGCAATAAGATTCAGTCAAGCAAAACCGAATACACCTTTAAGTCTGTCTCGTCAAAATCCGAAACGGTCAAATACACTCTGAAAATTACTACAAATCAGAAGGATTATTACGATTATATGGAATTTACAATGAATTTCAAGACCGGAAGACCGTCAGGCGAGAGGTCGCTTTACGGCTATCTTGAAATGGAGACCGAAAGCTCAGGCAGCAGCGGCACCGACAGCGATAATTCGGGTACGGGCGACTCAACGGGTACGGATAACCGATAATGAACGGAATTATTATAAAGGCGATTTCAGGCTTTTATTATGTTTCCGACGGCGAAAAAACCTACGAATGTAAGGCAAAGGGGAGCTTCCGCGCAAGCGGGGTTTCCCCTTTAGTCGGAGACCGCGTCCGGCTTGAAATAACCGAGGAGGAAAAGGGGGTTGTGACCGCAGTTTTGCCCCGTAAAAATCAGCTTTCAAGACCGCCCGTTGCAAATATTGATAAGCTTTTTATCGTTTCCTCCTACGAAAAGCCTGCGCCTAACGCCTATATTATCGATAAGCTTACCGCGATTGCCGAATATAAAAAAATCGAGCCTGTTATCGTCTTTAACAAGTGCGATATGGGCGGCTTTGACAGTTGGGAGCGCATTTACAAAACGGCGGGCTTTAAGGTTTTCACGGTATCCGCCGAGAACGGCGAGGGGACAGACGCCCTTAAATGCGAGCTAAAGGACTGTGTAAGCGCCTTTACGGGCAATTCGGGCGTGGGTAAGTCAAGTATTTTAAACGTGATTTTCGGCGACGCAAGGCTAAGTACCGGTGCCGTCAGCGATAAGCTGGGCAGGGGCAGGCATACCACCCGCCATACCGAGCTTTTTGCACTGCCGTTCGGCGGCTTTGTTGCGGATACACCCGGCTTTTCCTCCCTTGAAAATGACTGTCAGGATTATGAGTTTAAGGAAAGTCTTGTTTATTGCTTTCGCGATTTAAGCAAATATGCGGACGGCTGCCGCTTTTCCTCCTGCACCCATACGGTCGAAAAGGGCTGCTGCGTATTGGAAGCGGTAAAAAACGGTGAAATATCCGAAAGCCGTCATAAATCATATATTGCTTTATTTGAGGAATTGAAGGCTTTAAAGCCTTGGAACGCTCTAAAACACAGATAATTGTAACATTTTTTCGTTTTCTCTATATACTGGTATTGTAAGGAGGGAACGAAATGCGAAAACGCTTTAACTTCAACAAGGGTGCTATGGGGCTTACCTTTGCGTTGGGTCTCTTAATAAGCTGTTTCTGCCCTCCTAAATTTTTGGTGGCGATACTCGCGGTCTGGGTTATAATACTCGGCATTTCCTGTTGGCGCTGCTGATAAAAGAAAAATAGCGGAGGGTGCTGTTATGAAGGTAGTATTGGTAAAAAGTCCAAAGTTTTTAAGCGGTATTTTAAGAATGATTTTTGGGATTAAAAAACAGAACATACAATAAATATAGCGCCGTTCTTCACGTTAAAGAAGGACGGCGCTATTCCATTTAATATGCCTGTTTTTCCAAAAGTCTGCGGTAGCCTTCTCCGAAAAGCTTATCTGCAAACCAGACCTCGCTTACCGTAAAGTGTTTGCTGTCCAGATAATTAAGTATGCCCGCGTCGGTTTTAAAGTCAAATTTCAAGCTGTAGGAATAAAGAGCCTGCTTGTCAAAGCCTAACTTTTTATCGGCGGCGAGCTTACCGTATTTGCCGTCCCCTAAAAGCGGGTGACCGATAGACGCCATATGCGCCCTTATCTGGTGGGTGCGTCCTGTCAGAAGCTCAACCTCTATAAGCGAAAGCCCGTTTTTGCTTTCAAGCAGGGTGTATTTGGTCTTTACCGTGCGTGAATCCTCGGTTTTGCGGCTTTTTAAGAATACCTTGTTTTTGTCCTCGTTTTTTTCCAAAAAGCCTTCTAAAAGGGCGGCTTTCTTTTCGGGTACACCGTGAATCACAGCTAAATATTTTTTCTCAATCTCGTGGTACTTAATCTTGTCGCAGAGGATTTTAAGCGCCTCGGCGTTTTTCGCGGCTATGACTATTCCGCCAGTGTTGCGGTCAATGCGGTTTGCAAGGGCGGGACGAAAGCTGTTTTCTTTTTCGGGGTCATACTCCCCCTTTTCGTAAAGATAATGCTGTATTCTCGCAATAAGGGTGTCGTTATACTCGTTTTTATCGGGGTGGACAAGGAGTCCCTGCTTTTTGTCGGCTAACAGTATATTTTCGTCCTCATAGACAATATTAAGCCTTGCGGGGGCGGATAAGAAGTCGTATTTCGGCTGTTTTGAGACGAAAAACTCGTCGTTTATATATGCCTCCACCGTGTCTCCCGATTCAAGCCGTGTGCTTATCTCGGCACGCTTTCCGTTAACCTTTATCCGCTTTGTTCTTATATACTTGAACATAAGCGAGGAGGGGAGGGTCGGGCAGTTTTGAGCAATAAATTTATCAAGGCGCTTTGATGCGTCATTTTTTGTCACGGTAAAGCTTTTCATTTGCGGCTCCTTTAAAAAAAGATAGGAATTAGTTGAAAAATGTTGAAATAGCTTGAAACCCGCGGCTTTTTATAATATAATAAGTATTATAAATAAGCTGTTCGGGGGTGATAAAATGGGAGACGGAGTTCACGACGGTCACCGTGAAAGGGTGAAGCAGGAATTTCTGAAAAACGGCTTTGACGAGAGCACACCGCCGCATAAAATTATGGAAATGCTTTTGTTTTACAGTATACCGAGAAAGGATACTAACGAAATCGCGCACGAATTGCTTAACCGTTTCGGTTCGATTTCAGGTATTCTTGACGCTCCCGCCAATCAGCTCACCGAGATAAAGGGCGTCAGCCTGAACACGGTGGCGCTTTTGAAGCTTGTAATCTCGGTGGCGAGAATTTACCGCACCGAAAAAAGTGAAAAGCAGGGAAGATTCAATAATTTAGATGAGGTCTGCGATTATATCTTGTCGCGGTATTTCGGCTACACCAATGAGGTCTTTTCGGTTATCTCCTTCAGCGGCAACGGGCGTATTCTCGGCTTTGATATTTTAGGCGAGGGTAACGTCTCCGAGGTAAATGTCTCCACAAGAGAGATAATTGAAACCGCGCTCAATCGTCAGGCGGTGAGCGTGATTATCGCACATAACCACCCAAGCGGCACAGCTGTTCCGAGTGAGGAGGACATTGCGGTCACTAAGAATATACAAAGCGCGTTAAGCCATATAAACGTAAAGCTGCTTGACCATATCGTAATTTGCGGCGACGATTATGTTTCAATGGCGCAGAGTCGGCTTTTCAGGAAAATATTTGAATAAGACGGCGGTTTTGATTTCAGCGCGAAGCTTCGCGCTGATTTTCCGCCATACGGTAGCCAACCCCGTTTTCAGTGAACAGATACAGCGGACCCTCGCTGTTCTGTTCTATTTTTTTGCGCAGATTTGTAATATTTACCCTTAAAATACCGTTTCCACCCGAGACCTGAGGACCCCATACCGACTTTAAGATAAAATCGTAGGTCAGTACACGCCCCGAATATCTGCAAAGCAACGTCAGTATTTTAAACTCGTTTTTGGTAAGGTGAATCGCTTTCCCGTCAAGCGTGACGGTGCGGCGGTCGTAATCCACGCAAAGCGAGCCGCGTTCGTACCTGTCGCAGTCTCCCGCACCGCTCAGCTTTTCAAACTGCTCAATACGCCGTACAGCGGCGCGCACGCGGGATAACAGCTCTCCCGATAAAAACGGTTTT
>JBJEOD010000209.1:0-2077 GCA_051880535.1 Acutalibacteraceae bacterium
CCGCCTTACCCTCCGAGATAACGTCAACCTCCAACTCCTTGCCCGCCATATATTTATCCACAAGCACGGGGTTATCGATTCCCTGCGCCAAGATGCGCTCCATATAAACCCGCACCTCGTCCTCGTCGTGGACTATCTTCATATTCTGCCCGCCGATAACGTAGGAGGGGCGCAAGAGCACGGGAAATCCCAAGGTCTTTGCGGCGTTTATTGCTTCTTCGAGGGTGCTTACACCAAAGCCGCGCGGTCTTTTTATTGAGAATTTTTCAAGTAATTCATCAAACCGCTCCCTGTCCTCCGCAAGGTCTATGCCCTCCGCCGAGGTACCGAGAATCGGTATACCGCTCTCATCAAGAAATTTTGTAAGCTTAATAGCAGTCTGACCGCCGAAAGCCACAACTACGCCTACAGGTTTTTCGACCTTGATTATATTCATTACGTCCTCGTCGGTAAGCGGCTCGAAATACAGCCTGTCCGCCGTGTCGTAATCGGTCGAAACGGTTTCGGGGTTGTTGTTGACAATTACAACGTCATACCCCGCCTCCTTTAAGGTCCAGACGCAGTGAACCGAGGAGTAGTCGAACTCTATGCCCTGACCTATTCTGATTGGTCCCGAGCCTAAAACCATAATAACCGGCTTACCCGAACGCTTAAAGCTGCGCGCCTCGCACTCGTTTCCAAAGGTCGAGTAAAAATAAGGGGTCACCGCGTCAAACTCCGCGCCGCAGGTATCTACCATTTTATAAGCCGCGTCCAAAGTGGGTAAGCTTTCCGCTCCCGAAATGCGCTTTAACGCCTTATCGGTATAGCCTAACTTCTTGCCCTTTAAATAAAGGCTTTCGCCCAAACCGTTTTCAATTTCCTTTTCGTAGTTTACAAGGTTTAAAAGCTTGTAAAGGAAAAAGCGGTCAATACGGGTGATTTCAAATATTTCGTCCACCGAAACGCCGCTTTTAAGCGCCTCGAAAACCGTAAAGAGTCGGCGGTCGTCGGCAATACCCAGCCGCTCTCTTATATCACTGTCGGAAATCGGCGGGGCGTTAAGGGTATCAAGGGAAATTTCCGCTCCCCTTACCGCCTTCATAATGCCCTCTTCAAAGCTTTCGCCTATCGCCATAACCTCGCCTGTCGCCTTCATCTGGGTACCGAGCTTGCGCGACGCGCCCGCGAACTTATCAAAGGGCCATTTAGGAAGCTTTACCACAACATAGTCAAGTGCCGGCTCAAAGCAGGCGCAGGTTTTACCCGTAATATCGTTGGTGATTTCGTCCAAAGTATAGCCGAGAGCGATTTTTGTGGTGATTTTCGCAATCGGGTAGCCCGTCGCCTTGGACGCCAAAGCCGAAGACCGCGAAACCCTTGGATTTACTTCAATTACCGCGTACTCAAAGCTGTCGGGATTAAGGGCAAACTGGCAGTTACAGCCGCCCACTATACCGAGCGCCGAAATAATGTTAAGCGCCGCGCTACGGAGCATTTGGTACTCCTTGTCCGAAAGGGTAAGGGCGGGGGCGACAACAATGCTGTCCCCAGTATGAACGCCGACAGGGTCGAAGTTTTCCATACTGCAGACCGCGATTACGTTTCCCGCGTAATCGCGCATAGTCTCGAACTCGATTTCCTTCCAGCCGAAGATATATTTTTCCACAAGTATCTGTGTAATGGGGGATAGTTGAAGCCCTGTTTTCGCGATAATTTTAAGCTCCTCCGCGTTATTTGCAACGCCGCCGCCCGCTCCGCCTAAGGTGAAGGCGGGGCGCACTATTACGGGGTAGCCGATTTTCTCGGCAATTTGGAGCGCGGTATCAATATCATTCGCAATGTCCGAGGGGATTGTCGGCTCGCCGATTTCCGCCATAGTGTCCTTAAATAATTGCCTGTCCTCAGCTTTGTCGATAGCCTCGGCGTTAGTGCCGATAAGCCGCACCCCGTTTTCCGCCAAAAAGCCGTCCTTATCTAACTGCATTGCAATGGTAAGACCTGTCTGACCGCCCAAGCCCGCCAAAAGGCTGTCGGGCTTTTCCTTTAAAATAATGCGCTTTACGGTTTCCTCGGTCAGCGGCTCTAAATATATTTC
>JBJEOD010000210.1:0-2058 GCA_051880535.1 Acutalibacteraceae bacterium
CAGGAAATCAGCATATTTGTGATAACCGAAACCGTGGATATATATCCAAACACTAAAACAATTACGGGAAGTGTGAACAAAAGCGCACTTAATGTGACAACGGTCGAGGAAAAAATGTAAATAATCAAACGGTTTTCGCTTACATTTTCTTTAAAATAGGAAATCAGCGGCAAAGCCACCGCCGAAATTCCGAGTGTGGAAAGCGCCGAAAGCTGAAAGGAAACACTGAAAATCGTAAACGGATGAGCTATAAGAATCAGAGCTACCGCTCCTCCCAAGGTGTTTTCGGGCGTATTGTCGCGTTTAAGAATTATGCTCACGGCATACAGTATATAGCATACGCCCGCTCTGATTATTGATTTTGTAAATCCGCAAAGCGCCGACATAAACAATACAGTCAGCACAACCAGCGCCGCCTTCAAATATCTGTTATACACAACCTTTTCAATCTGACCCGAGGTCAGTGAAACAATAATCGCCAAATGCATACCCGAAACCACCATAACGTGACTTACTCCCGCCGCCTTGATATTGCCGTAAAAGCTGTCGGAGAAATACGAACGGTCACCCAAAACAAGTGCGGTAAGGGTTGCCGCCTCTTCATAATCAACATTTGCAAAAAGCGTATCGGTAATATAGTTTCTAAGCTTATTCACCGCCGAAAGCAGGCGGTCTACCTCTCCGCGCAAAACGGAGATATCCTCAATGCCCGCCGTGATATAAATTTTCTCGGAATAATCGCTCGCTCTGTATTTTTCCTTAACTCCGTTCAATTCTGCCGACGCGATAATTTTATCCCCGCATTCAAATGCGGCGTCAAAGCAAAACGCCAGAACACGCGCGCCATCGGGCAGTCCCTTACAGCCCTCAGCTCTCAGCACCGTGGAATAATAGCTGCCGTGATAAACAGGATTTTCAAGCACAACAAAGCCTCCGCGAACGCAAGCGCCGTCCAATTCATTTATTCTGTCCGCTTTATTTAAGGTCATCAGCGTGCTGACCGAGACCGCAATCAGCATAAAAATCACGAAGGTATATATCGGATTAAAGCATTTTTGCAGAAAAAAGAAGAAAAGGAAAATCAGGGTCAATCCGATAAAGAAAATCGCAACACGTGAATAAAAACCGATAACGCACATTGCCGAGGCGCAAAGTCCGCATAAAAGCATCGGCCGCTTTTTAAGGTAATCAATCACCATGTACACTCTCCCTTCGCAAAGCTAAGCCCTATAATACAACATTTTTCGACATTTTTCAACTTTCCGAAGAAGATAAAAATTATTTTTTCACATTTTGCTTGACATTCGGCCCAAAAATTAATATAATTACCTATGCTGATGTTTTTATGCAAAGCGCATATATCTCGAAATCTTCATAGCGTTTCGGAAGCGGCAACCCCGCAAATTCTTTAACCGTGCGGGTTTCAGGCATTTCACCCACCAATCTGCAAAATAAGTTCTAACAGGAACTCTAATACAATCGAATATTTGCGTTAATCTCGGGAAACCGAGTTAACATATACGGAGACGTATCGAAGTGGTCATAACGGACATGACTCGAAATTTTACGGCTGCTTGGTCGTTTCGTCCGCCGGAAATCCCCCATTTATAAGGGTTTTCAAAAATAAAAATCGAATATTTTTCAGTGTTCTCTCCTGCTTTTCTCTCCAAAAATTTTTTGAGTTAAAAGCGGATTGAATATACACGGAGGGTTATCGAAGTGGTCATAACGGGGCTGACTCGAAATCAGTTGTCCGGCTCATACCGGACCAAGGGTTCGAATCCCTTACCCTCCGCCACCGAAAAAGCCTGTAATCAAGCCGATTGCAGGCTTTTTTTATGTCTTTTTCTAAAAACAAGTGGTCAGAGCATACCAAATTTTTTCTCTCCTAAATATGGGTTTCGTTATCTTCCCATCGGCTCCCGAAATCACCGCTTTCGGGCAAGGCAAGTCCTGTTTCCATTGCCTGTGCCGAGGTGATTTTAGAGCTGTAATCAAGGTGGGCATAGATATTTGCCGTTGTGGTAAAATCGCTGTGCCCGAGCCACTCCTGAATGT
>JBJEOD010000211.1:0-9410 GCA_051880535.1 Acutalibacteraceae bacterium
GCCTTGCCACCTGTATTCTTGCGGGACTGTTCGGATATTACGCCTATAAGGAGCATTGCGTCAAAGCGATTCTTTCATTCCGTCAAAACGGTATCGACCCGCGGTATTACCGAATAGGCCTTGCCTCCTTAGGCGGAGTTTCGGGCGGTATGCTCGCGGTAGGCATTATTGCAATGTTCGTAATTCAGAGTATCGCCTCTGAACTGACCCTTATTATGTCATATTTTATTTAAGAATATTATTTATGAAAGAGGAAAAATTATGAAAATCAAGAAGGCTATTATCCCAGCTGCAGGACTCGGCACCCGCGTACTTCCCGCCTCAAAGGCGCTTCCCAAGGAAATGCTCCCGATAGTCGATAAGCCCGCAATACAGTATATTGTTGAAGAGGCAGTAAGAGCGGGAATAACCGACATTCTCATAATTACCAACCGCGGCAAGGGCGTAATCGAGGACCATTTCGACCATTCGGTTGAGCTTGAAGCAATGCTACAAAAGCGCGGCAATACCGAAATGCTTGAACAGCTAAACCGGGTTGCAAACCTCGCTAACATATACTATATACGCCAGAAGGAAACCAAGGGCTTAGGCGACGCGGTGCTTCGCGCCAAGGAGTTTGTTGGCGGCGAGCCCTTCGCCGTGCTTTACGGCGACGACGTTATAGTCGGCGACCCTCCCGCGATAGGCGAGCTGTGCGAGGCTTACGAAAAATACGGTAAAAGCGTTGTCGGAATCAAAGAGGTCTCCGACGAGCTTATTGTGAAATACAGTTCATTAAAGCTCGAAAAGCTTGACAGTAAAAATTTCGCGGTCAGCGATATGATTGAAAAGCCGAGTCTTGATAAGAAGTTTTCAAACTATTCAATTCTCGGCCGCTGTGTACTGGATAACGAAATCTTCAGTATTTTAGAGAAAATTCCCTTCGGAGTAGGCGGCGAGCTTCAGCTTACCGACGCTATGCGCGAGCTTGCGGTGAAATACGGTATGATAGGCGTTGATTTCAGCGGCGTGCGCTATGATATGGGCAACAAATTCGGCATTTTAAAGGCAAATATTGAGGTTGGACTTAACCACCCCGAAATAAAGGAGCAGTTAAAAGATTATATAAAGGAGCTTGCAAAGACGCTGTGACGGGTTATACTTCCCTATTTTTGGATCTTGACGATACCCTGCTTGATTTTAAGGCGGCGGAGGCGTTTGCGATAAGGCAGGTGCTTAAAAGCAATTTCCTGCCCTCGGACGATAACGCCGTCCGCACCTATTCAAAAATCAACAAGAGCTTTTGGGAAAGCTTTGAGAGGGGCGAAATACCGAAGAGCGCGATTTTTACAGGGCGCTTTAAAAGGCTTTTGGAGGTTTTCGGCTGTCAGGGCGACCCCGCGGCGCTTTCCGCGGAATACGGCAAGCGGCTTTCGGAGGGGTATTTCACGGTAGAGGGCGCCTTTCCGATTCTCGATTATCTGCGCGATAAGGGCTATATGCTTTACGCCACGACTAACGGGCTTTCCACTACCCAGTACCGCCGCATAAACGGCTCGGGATTAGCTCCTTATTTCGACAGGGTTTTCGTTTCGGAGGATTCGGGTTATCAAAAGCCCGAAAAGGAATATTTTGATTACGTCGTCTCTCAGATTCCCGAAACCGACAGGACGAAAATGCTTATTGTAGGCGACAGCCAAAGCTCCGATATTTTAGGCGGACAAAATGCAGGAATAGATACCTGCTGGTACAATCCGAACGGGCTCGAACCGAAATACCCATCAAAATACGAAATTTCAGCGCTGTCACAGCTGAAAGCTATACTTTAAACGGCGGGTGTCAAGTCCCGCCGTTTTTTTATTTATTTCACTCGGTGCAATTCATTCAAAAAAGCCTTGACTTTTTTATATATTTGTGCTATATACAATTACGGTCAGGCTGAATAGAAATGAAAGCATCGGGAGTTTTATTTATGACTAAAGCAAGGCAAATTAATATGACCGAGGGACCGATTTTCGGAAAGCTCTTATATTTTGTTATTCCGCTTATGATTACAAACATATTGCAGGTACTGTATAACGCGGCGGATATGATTATAGTCAGCCTTTCAAGCGAGCCTGACGCGGTGGGGGCTATCGGCACAACCGCCCCTATGATAAACCTTTTTGTAAATATTTTTATCGGCTTTTCGGTGGGCGCAAACGTGGTCACGGCAAGATATATTGGCGCAGGTCACCCCGAAAGGGTGCGCGGCGCGGTACACACCGCGATCCCTGTGGGTCTTATATTAGGTACGGCGGGCGGAGGTGTGGGTATAGCCTGTGAAAGACCTATACTGTTGGCTATGGGCTACAGCGGAAGACTGCTTGAGCTTGCCTCAAAATATGTAATCATCTATTTTTGCGGAACACCGTTTTTATCCCTTACCAACTATGCCGTCGCGATTCTGAGAGCCGAGGGCAATACCAAAACCCCGCTTTACGTTATGTCGGGCACGGGACTTTTAAATGTGGCGCTCAATCTGCTTTTCGTTCTTTGCTTTGGTATGTCGGTGGACGGCGTAGCGCTTGCGACAACGATTTCCAACGCGGCGTCCTCTTCTATTCTGCTTATATATCTCGCGCGTGATAAAGGGCTATGCCGCTTTTCCCTTAAATATCTTAAATTTGACAGAAAAGCCCTTAAAAACATTATTTACATAGGACTCCCCGCGGGTATTCAGGGCGCGCTGTTTTCGGTTTCCAATATGCTTATTCAATCCTCTGTAATTAAGGTAAACAATATGGTAACGCCTGCGGGAATAAGCTATCAGCCCGTTGTCAAGGGCAACGCCGCGACGGCTAACCTTGAAAGCTTTGCCTATACCGCGACAAACTCGGTATATCAGGCGTCGGTTACCTTCACAGGGCAGAATGTGGGTGCAGGAAAATACAAACGGATAGGCTCGGTTATGCGCAGCTGTTACCTTGTGACCTTTTGCGTGGCGGTGATTTCCGCGGGGCTTATTCTGCTTTTAAGACAGCCGCTTTTGTCCCTTTACGGAGTTGTACCGGGTGCGGAGGGCTCGGGCGAGGCAATCGCCTACTCGACGGCGGTCACCAGAATGTTATATATGTATCCGCTATATTTCCTGCTTGCGTTTATGGAGGTAGGCTCTGGAATACTGCGCGGGCTCGGTAAATCTATGACCTCTACGACAGTATCACTTATCGGCTCCTGCGTCTTCCGCATAGTCTGGATTTTCACCGCCTTCGCTGCCCACCCAACCCTCGGAATCATATATGTCTCCTATCCGATTTCCTGGGGACTTACCGCGCTTATACATTTTATCTGCTGTACTGCCGTGCGAAAAAAATTACTTCGCAGGCAAAACGAAAAAAAGAATTCAGCAGATTTATCTCCCCAATAAAAAAAGCTTTACTTTTAGCCCGACACGTGATATAATATTAAGGCTACCGTGTACTAAGCCTTTGGCGTCCGCCCTTTTTGGGAGTCACTTCGGCCTTTCGCTTGGTTGACGGATGAGATTTTAAAGGAGTGAAAAAAATGACTAAGGAATTAAAGCAGCAGATTTTGAAGGATTATGCAATTCACGAGGGTGACACAGGTTCTCCCGAGGTGCAGATTGCTCTTCTCACCACCAGAATCAACGAGCTCAACGCTCACTTAAAGGTTCACCCGAAGGATCGCCATTCTTATCGCGGTCTTCTCAAAATGGTAGGTCACAGAAGAAACCTTCTCGCTTACCTGCAGAAAAACGATATTGAAAGATACCGTGCAATCATTAAAAAGCTCGGCATCCGTAAGTAATCCGTACACTAAAGGCAGACCGGCGTTTTGTTCGGTCTGCCTTATTGTAAAAAAGAGATTTTCGCGGTTTAGCGGTAAATCGAGCGTCCGAATTATTCGGGTGTTGGATTTATTGCTAACCGGAAATCTCTGAAAACAAAAAAAGGAGATTTTTAAGTATGTTTGAAAACTACAAGGTTTACGAAACCACCCTTGCGGGCAGACCCTTAAAGCTCGAAACGGGTATGATGGCACAGTTAGCCAATGCCGCAGTTATGGCAACCTACGGCGATACAAAGGTACTCTGCACCGTCACCGCCTCCGCGAAGCCGCGCGAGGGGGTTGACTTCTTCCCCCTTTCGGTTGATTACGAGGAAAAGATGTACGCGGTAGGCCGTCTCCCCGGCTCTTTCACAAGGCGCGAGGGCAGAGCCAGCGAAAAGGCTATACTTGCCTCCCGCTGTATCGACCGTCCTATCCGCCCGCTGTTCCCCAAGGATATGCGCAACGACTGCTCGGTCGTAGCCACCGTTATGTCGGTTGACCCCGACTGCTCGCCCGAGGTTACCGCCGCCATCGGTGTTTCAGCCGCTATCGCTATATCCGATGTTCCGTGGGCAGGTCCTATTTCGAGCGTTAACGTAGGTCTTGTTGACGGTGAAATCATAATAAACCCCGATTTGGAACAGCGCGCTAAGTCTGACCTTAACCTGACCGTTTCCTCAACCGAGGATTTGGTGGCTATGATAGAGGCAGGCGCTAACGAAATTTCAGACGAGCTTATGTTCGACTGCATTATGGCAGGTCACGAGGCTAACAAGGAAATCGTTAAGTTCATTAACGGAATTGTTGCCGAAATCGGCAAGCCGAAGTTTGAATTTGAGTCCAACGACCCCGACCCCGAAATCTTTAAGGAAATTGAAGACTTCTGCATTGAGGACGTTAAAAAGGCTCTGGACACCGACGATAAAACCGTTCGTGACGCGGCGCTCCTTCCGATTTACAACGCCGTTCACGAAAAGTTCGACGAGAAGTTCGAGGGCTGTGAGGCTAAAATCGAGGAAATTATGTACCTTGTTCAGAAGCATGTTGTAAGAGACTGGCTTAAGAACGAGAAAAAGCGTGTTGACGGCAGAGGAATCGACGAAATCCGTCCCCTTAACGCACAGGTTGACCTTCTCCCCCGCGTTCACGGCTCGGGTATGTTCACAAGAGGACAGACTCAGGTTCTCTCGGTTGCGACCTTAGCCCCCGTAAGCGACGCGCAGAAGCTGGACGGACTTGATGAAGAGGTCTCCAAGAGATATATTCACCACTACAACTTCCCCTCCTACTCTGTCGGCGAAACAAAGCCGTCAAGAGGTCCGGGCCGCCGCGAAATCGGTCACGGCGCACTTGCCGAAAAGGCGCTTGTTCCCGTTATTCCGAGCGTTGACGAATTCCCCTACGCTATCCGCGTTGTGTCCGAGGTGCTTTCCTCCAACGGCTCTACCTCGCAGGGCTCAATCTGCGGCTCTACCCTTGCCCTTATGGCGGCGGGCGTGCCGATTAAGGCACCCGTTGCGGGTATCTCCTGCGGTCTTATCACAGGCGACGACGGAGTTTACGGCGACTTTATGACAATGGTTGACATTCAGGGCCTTGAAGACTTCTACGGCGATATGGACTTTAAGGTTGCGGGTACTCACAAGGGTATCACCGCTATCCAGATGGACTTAAAGGTTCACGGTCTAACCCCCGAAATCATCAAGGAAGCCTTTGCTAAGACCCACAAGGCGCGGGATTTCATTCTTGACGAGGTAATGCTCAAATGTATCCCCGAGCCTCGCGCAGAGCTTTCAAAGTACGCTCCCAAGATGGTAACAACCCAGATAAGCCCCGATAAGATCGGCGACGTTATCGGCAAGCAGGGCAAGGTTATTCAGTCCATTCAGGAGCAGTGCGACTGCACAATTAATATTGAAGAAGATGGTCACGTTTACGTTTCGGGTCTTGATATTGAAAAAGCTAAGCAGGCAATCTCGATTGTTGAGCTTATTGCTAACGACCCCGAAATCGGCGGCATTTACAGCGGCAGGGTTACAAGACTTATGACCTTTGGCGCGTTTGTGGAAATTGCCCCCGGAAAAGAGGGACTTGTCCACATTTCCAAGCTTGACGTTAAGCGTGTTGAAAAGGTCGAGGACGTTGTAAACGTAGGCGATCAGGTTATCGTTAAGGTTACCGAGATTGACGATCAGGGCAGAATCAATCTCTCCCGCAGGGACGCTCTTGTTGAGGTAAACGGCGCGGTTGTCGAGCCCGACGCTGACGACGTACCCCAGCCCCGCCCCGCAAGACGTGACGGCGGCAGAGACCGCCGCGGCTTCAAAAAGCACGATTAATTGAACAGACAAGTTTAACCCCCTCGGGCTGTTAAGCCCGAGGGGGTTATTGCATTTGTATCAGCTTTTATTATTAAAAATCATCAGCTTGCTTGCAAGATAATTTAAAATTATAACGGTAATATTTGAAAGAATTTTAATCCTTTCCATGGTCTAAAAATTCCTCTATATTATAGCGCGGGCGTTCCTTGCTTTCAAGATAGGTTTTGCCGACGTACTGCCCGACAATGCCGAGGGAGAAGAGCTGTACTCCCCCTAAAAACCATATCGAAATCATGAGCGACGACCAGCCCGGAACCGTGCGCCCTAAAAAGAAAGAAATAAGCGTATAAATTAACGCGATAACCGAGCAGGCTATAATAATCGCGCCTAATACCGCAACCATTGTAATCGGCTTAATGCTAAAGGAGGTTATTCCGTCTAATGCAAAGGAAAGCATCTTTTTAAGCGGATACTTGCTCTCCCCCGCCGTGCGCTCCTTTCGCGCGTAGTATACACAGTCGGTTTTATAGCCTATTTTCGGCACTATGCCGCGCAGAAAAAGATTACGCTCCTTATAAAGCGCCAATGCCTGCATTGCGCGCGCGCTCATAAGACGGAAATCCGCGTGATTATATACCGATTTCACCCCCATGGCCGACATAAACTTATAAAACGACTGGGCGGTAAAACGCTTAAAGAGAGAATCGGTTTTGCGCTCACTGCGCACGCCGTAAACTATATCCGCTCCCGCGTAATATTTATCAACCATATCTTCGATGACATTAACGTCGTCCTGCAAATCAGCGTCTATGCTTACAGACATATCGCAAATATCCTTAACGGTGTTAAGTCCCGCAAGCAGTGCATTCTGATGACCGACATTACCCGACAGATTAAGCCCATATACATACTCGTTTGCTTTATAAGCCTCGCTTATCAGCTCCCAGGTACGGTCACGGCTGCCGTCGTTGACGAACAAAACGCCGCTGTCATGGCTTATCTTTTCTTTTTTAATTAAATCCTTTATCACGGCGGTAAGCTCCTTTACAGCGGTCGGTAAAGCCTCCTCCTCATTAAAGCAAGGAACCACAATCATTAAACGTTTCATTAAATCTCTGCCTTATTTAAAATAGTACATATATTTTAACATATAAAAACGCGTAAATCAAGTATGCGGATTTATAATTAAAACCCGACTCGGATAATACCGAATCGGGTTCATTTAGTATGGCGTTTAAATTAAAAAGCTGTCATTAAGCCTTTACCTTGTTATAACGTGTAACCAAGGCGGATTTTTTCCTTGCCGCATTGTTCTTGTGGATAATTCCCTTAACGGCGGCCTGATCTATCTTCTTAACAGCGGCGTTTACTGCCTCTGCCATATCGGCGGATTTTGCGTCAATAGCGGCGTCGGCTTTCTTAACGGCTGTTCTTAAAGCGGAACGGTAAGCCTTGTTATGCTCATAGTTAGCCTTGCTTACCAAAACGCGCTTTTTAGCGGATTTAATGTTCGGCATTGTGACACCTCCTAACATTCGACGTCCTAAACAATAAGATATTATGCTTCGGACTTAACTCACAGTACAAGTTATAATACCACAAATCTGCCGAAAATGCAACACTTTTTTTAAAATATCGTGTTTTTTATCAAATCAGATTGGTGTAGCCCATCAAATATTCGTCAATTTCCTTTGCCGCCGCTCTGCCCTCGGCTATCGCCCAGACTACAAGCGACTGTCCTCGCCTTGCGTCGCCCGCGGCAAAAACCTTGTCGGTGTTTGTCTTGTAGGAGCCTTCGGAGGTTGAAACATTGCTCCTTGCGTCTCTTTCTGTTCCGAATGCGTCGGCAATATAGTCCTTGGGTCCTAAAAAGCCCGCGGCGATAAGCAAAAGCTCGCATTCGAGCGTTTTTTCGCTGCCCGAAATTTCGCTCATTACCGTTCTGCCTGTTTTCTCGTCCTTTTTAGGCTCTAAGCCTACCGTAACGACCGCCTTGATATTTCCGTTTTCGTCTGGTATGAATTCCTTTACGGTGGTGCAGTAAAGGCGCGGGTCGTGCCCAAATACCGCTATTGCCTCCTCCTGACCGTAATCGGTCTTGCAGACTCTTGGGTACTGGGGCCACGGGTTACTTCCAGCTCTTTCGTCGGGCAATTTCGGCATCATTTCAAGCTGGGTTACCGATTTACAGCCGTGACGGATACAGGTTCCCACGCAGTCGTTGCCCGTATCTCCGCCGCCGACAATAATTACATTTTTATCCTTTGCCGAAACAAAGCCGTCCTTAAGCCCGTTATCAAGTAACGCCTTAGTTGTGGACTTCAGGAAATCCACCGCGAAATACACGCCGCCGACCTCGCGATTTTCAACCTTTAAGTCTCGCGGATTGCCCGCGCCGCAACACAGCACAACCGCATCATATTCTTTTGTCAGCTCTTCGGCTGTTATGTCCTTGCCGACGTCAACGCCTGTTTTAAAGACAACGCCCTCTTTTTTCATTAAGTTAACTCGGCGGTCAACAATGTTCTTTTCAAGCTTCATATTGGGTATTCCGTACATTAAAAGCCCGCCTATACGGTCGTCCTTTTCGTAAACGGTAACCGAGTGTCCGCGTCTGTTCAAACGCTCCGCACAGGCAAGCCCCGAAGGACCAGAGCCTATAACAGCCACCTTCTTACCCGTTCTTACCTCGGGGATAACGGGCTTTACAAAGCCGTTTTTAAAGCCGTTTTCAATTATAGCAAGCTCGTTTTCCTTGACTGTCACGGGGTCGCCGTAAAGTCCGCAGGAGCATGCCGCCTCGCACAGTGCGGGACATACCCTGCCCGTAAACTCCGGGAAGCTGTTGGTTTTGGTAAGCCTTGCGAGAGCGTTTTCCCAGTTGCCCTTAAATATTTCGTCGTTCCACTCGGGTATAAGGTTGTGGAGCGGACAGCCCGAAACCATACCGCCAAGCTTCATAGCCGACTGGCAAAAGGGCACGCCGCAGTTCATACACCTTGCGCCCTGCGACTGACGTGCGGGCTTAGACATTGATGTATGAAATTCCTTAAAATTCTTAATTCTTTCGGTAGGCTCTACAGCCTTGTTTTCTTTTCTGTCGTAATCTAAAAATCCTGTTGCCTTTCCCATTGTTATCCCCCCTTAATTCTGCACTGAGTAGAAGGCTTCAAGCTCCGCCTCGTCGCGGGAAAGTCCCTTTTCCTCAAAGCGGCTTATTTCACCTAACATTCTGCTGTAATTGTTAGGCACTATCTTTTTAAAGTAGGGCAGATA
>JBJEOD010000212.1:0-9320 GCA_051880535.1 Acutalibacteraceae bacterium
CTTCTGTATTCGCTTATCATTTCCTGCTCGGGTATAGTTGTCTGAGCAGAAGTCACACTCTGAGAATCCTTGAAACTTTGAGGCAGCTGTATACGTGATGCCTCATAATAAGGAACATTACCGTTAATCCTAACAGAAATTAAAGGAGCCTCAGCAAATGATTCTGTAAGGCGATATGAAATATTGAGGGCGTAAAGCCCCGGACTCGCCGCAGAAACCTGTGCTTCTGCGGCGGTATTCTCATCTAAAGAGGTAATGCTATCGATAACCTTCAATTCCGTTTCGGGATAGGCTGCGTCCTTATAGAAGCCTAAAAAGTCACTGTAAATGCTTTCTGTTCCGGCAGAATACTGTGTCATCGCATAATCGATTACAGATTCCGACTGCTTTTCTTCTGCCACATATACAGTATAAGCAGACGTCAGTACCGCTGACGCCAATACGGCGGCTCCTATCCTCTTAAGATTTTTATCAAACATAACAAAACCTCTTTTATTATTACTGGTTCCAGATAGTATCAAGCTCTGATTGAGCCGCTGCCTTAACGCTTGCTATATAAGCCTGAGGAGAGGTCTGAGACTTGATGCCGAAATCTCCCCAACCGATAGTTCGTGAAATGTAAGTATAAAGCGGAGAAAGATCAATATTTTTTCTGAAACGCTGTGCCATATCAATATATGTGTTGTATGAAGCTTCATCGCCAAACATTGAAACAGCTGATTCTTCAATGGTAGAGCGCCACTTGTACGGATACATATAATCATACAGGATAGCCGCGCATGCATCCGGATTTTTTACAGTTGAAGGAATTGCAAAGCAGGTAGTCTCGGCTGTTGTGCAATTATAGTCATTAGCATCAGGACCGATTGGAATATAAGTAAATCCTACATTTGACATACCGAGGGTTTCGCCATAGGTTGTTGCATTATACGAACCGGAGATATAAAAAGCCGCCGTACCTGCGTTCCATTCAGACTCACCGGCTGTAAATCCGTGAGTATTGTAAAGGTCATAAGCGAACTGAGCGCCCTTAATATATTTTGCGTCAGGCTCATATACACGCTTATTGCCAGAGGTCTGAATAGCTTTTCCTCCGTTCGAATCCGCCCACGAACCAAAGGATATTCCTGCATATCCGTAATATTTTGTTCCATTAAGTTCGCCGTTACACTTTTTTGCCATATCAAGGAAGGTATCCCAGTTCCAATTATTTGCGGCTACCAGCTTATCAGGAGTTTGTGTAATACCGAACTTAGAAAGCACGGATTTGTTATAAAACATACCGCCTCCGACATACCAACGGTTAGCCATTGTGACAGCATAGTGCTTGCCGTTTAAAGCCATCGCTTCGGTTACATTTTGATTAAAAATCAAATCAGTGGTATCAAGGTAATCATCCAAAGGAGTAAGATAACCGCTGTTCATATGAGTCGGCCAAACCCAAGAGGTTGCCATTTGAACTATATCGGCAAATTTAATACCGGACTGAGCGGCAGCAGTCCACGCGCTTAAATAGCCCATAGAATCCGTAATACCTTTGAATTTAATCTTACAGTTATACTTTTTTTCGATATCAGCAATAAGATTCATCATATCCTGATAATTTGAATCGGTAGGTTTCGGAGTCTGACCATCATCAGAGCCCCAGCTTGCAATCACTATTTCAGCACCCTTTAAATCAAATGAGGCTCCTGAGGTCTGGCTGTTTTCAATCTTATCAACAGTATCAGCTTCAGCCATACCCCATTTATCAACAGATGTTGTGCCCTGAGTACCATTATTGTTTTTCACTATGGTTGTTGTACTTCCCTCGCCTTCCACCCATTCGGAAAGCACCTCAGTACGGGTTCCGCAACCTGCGGCAGTAAAAGCCAGCAAAATTGACATAACAGCAGAAGCCGTACGGATTATAACACTTTTTTTCATATTTATGACCCTCCTGCAATTTTCGACCTATTGGTCTTTTTTACAAATAATTTACCCCGCTTTTTTAAAATGACAAGGGTTATCACAATTCCTGACAATACCAATACGACACCGCCGATAATCAGCGCATATACCCACCACTCGGTGTAATATGTTCGTATAATTTTACGGTAACCGCCTCCGGGCGTATAAATATCTTCAGTCCATTCCTCAT
This sequence comes from Acutalibacteraceae bacterium, assembly GCA_051880535.1. Classification (GTDB taxonomy): domain Bacteria; phylum Bacillota; class Clostridia; order Oscillospirales; family Acutalibacteraceae; genus UBA737. The sequence goes on from JBJEOD010000212.1 coordinate 2,141, forward strand.
ATGTTCCCGGAATATATACGGTGTTCGAGCCCGATTGATTAATGCTTGAAGAATTTTGAATATTTGAGCCGGTATTTTCCTCATTCATCGCATCAAGCAATGCCTGTTTTTTACGTGCAATAGCGGCTTCTGAAATAGCCTTGCCAGTTTCAGGATCGGTGTCGAATCCATTACTGCCCGAAAGCGCCATAAAGTATTTCAGCATATCCTCGTCCAACATATTATAAATATCGGTGGTTTCGCTGTATATATTCTTGTATTTCTGATATGTGAATGACGGATTCCAGTAAACATAAACCTCTTCGCCCGAGGATAAATGCTCGTTGGTGGTCATTTCAAACCGAACCGTATCGCCTTTTTTTACCTCAATTTCGAGTCCTCCGAAAGTCGCCGATTTAGCTTCAAGCCAACCGCCTCCCGCAGGATAAACGTTTTCGCCGTTTACGGTAACTCTTACCAAACCCGTCATAGTCTCGGAAGCAGATTTCACGGACTGCAAGGTAGACTTGTTTGAAGATCCCATAATAAGCCATCCGTCGTTCTGAGGATAATATGCGTAAGCCACAGACGGAATGTCAAGATTGTCAAGCGAACCGTTGTGATTTTGTATCCACATTCTGCAACCGCTTGAAATGCCCATATAAGAGTTTTCGTTGCTCAGCCAGTAATTCCAGCTGAATCTGGTGGCGTTTTTCCAGATCGGATTATCCGCATCGTTTGAATACTGTATCTTCCAGAGCGGGCTGATTTGCAGATTAGGCATAAAGCCCGAAAGCGCCGACCAGTTACTCTTTTCCGTTTCAATGCTGTCATAAACAATTATCGCCGCAGTCATTTCTACTGTTGCTTTAAGATTGTTTGACTGAGTATACTCACTCATAGCCGATTCATCATCAGCATAAATATAAGTTTCAAAGCGTATTTCATCGCCAACGCTCACATCTGCCGTAATATCCTGCAACATTGAAAGGGCATTTTCGTTGCTGAGCTTTTCCCAGCCCTCGCCGTTTGCAGGCCAAAGAGTAGTAACCTCGCCACTGTCAGCTTTTATCATACGTATACGGAATGCAACGCCCGATCTTTCAACAGGCATTACAGTTTTCAATGTCGGTGCACCTGTTATTGCTATGCTGCCGTTAATCGGCGAAACAAACTGTGCAGAGGTGCCAACGCTTTCATTGGTCGATTTTTGCCTTGTGGGATATGTTGCAAGATTGGTTCCGCTGAACTTGTAAGCAGGCCAAGAATTGATTCCCTTGTAAATAAGCTCATTATAATTTCCCGTTGAGAAAAATGTAGGCAAGAAAGTGTTAGTCGAATCAAGGTAGCCGTCAGCTTCAAAAAATTCAAAATTCCATCTGTTTTCCATCGGAATATAGTTTCCCGAATAGCTCTTGAAATACTTATAAGGGCTGTACGAGGCAGCGTAGAATATCCTTGCCGAGCATTCACCACTGGAAAGTGAGGTGACAACGTCCTGAATAGCAGCGGGAGAAACAAGATTAAGTTTAAACTCGCCTTCCGTACTGTCCGTCGCATAAACCTCAAATCGTATATCGTCGCCCTTTTTCAGATTAAATTCCGCATAGGGAATATTTATTTCCTCACCGGTGGAAACAGTTTCGTTGTGCCAGCCGCCCTCCGCAGGCCAAACAGTAGTAACGGTTCCTTCCGTACCTGAAACCTTAATCAGTCTTACGTTAAGCGTTGCGGTGACATTCTGCGTTTCGATTACAAGCCCTGTGCGGAAATTAAAGGTATCGTCACGCGGAGATGTGAATCCAAGGGAAAGACCGTATTCCTCGCTTATGTCTGTCATAAGGTTATGAGTTGTAAAGGTATAACCGAGACCTCTGTTTTCATTAAGCGAAAGTTTATGTGCCACCGCATCATAATATTCTGTTTTAACAATATTTGATGCGTTCACATCATAAAGATAATATCGCCAATAGCTTAAAGCATCCTCAATATATTTGCCCTTGTACTCTTTGTAATCCTCATCATACGGCTCGCCGAACACAGCATAATACGCCGTGTCAGAATCTGAACCCTGATTATTGTTTCTTCCTATAATTTCAAATCCGAAAGCATCAAAACTTAGAGATTCGCAACCGCGTATTTCCACTGTAAATTCATCATTTTCCGTTGCTATAATCGCAATATTGACCAGCTCTGAACACCAGTTCGCAATAATATTTCCGTTTTGCAGTAATCTAAGCTCTGCGGTATCGGCAGGCTTTATATTGACGGTAGCGCCCCCGGATGACGGAGCATTGAACAGAACCGAAGCTGTGCTTCCCGAAACAAGCTTTATGCCGAAGGCGCCGCCTTCAAATAAGAAAGCGCTCCCTTCATCAGTGAAATATGCGTTTTGCTGTGCGCTAATCCTCGTAATCGGATATGTGTTACCCGAAGTATCAGTCGTACTGTATTCAAATCGTCCGCTGCCGAAAGCTATACTTCCCTCATATGACGGCTCGATTATCGCATAATCAATCGGATTGTAAACGGTTGCAGTAAAGAATTTATTGTCAAGTCTCTGTACTGCCAACTGGTCAAATGCAATAGTTACAGGAGATTTTTCCTCGTTGCTGCGCGCATAAACCTGTAATGTTATTGTTTCACCTGCGGAGGCCTTAATCTCAATTGGCACGAAATCTATGACATCACCCTTAGAAGCGTCGGTAATCGACCAGCCATCCTTGGGATAAATATGTTGCGAATCGGAAGCACCTGCATATAATACTCTGATATATATCTTTCCGCCGCCTTCCGCAACCCGTATTCCGGTGCTTAAATCGTAGTTCGCATCAGCCGGAACATTAAATGTAAGAGACATTCCATTGTAACCCGATGTCGGAGCCGCACAATTAAACGAAAGCGATTCACTGTCAAATCGGTAAAAGCTTCCCGAAACAGCAGAATCCGAAGCAGCAAGGGTATTATCCTCTGTGGAAAAATAATCGGCATCGTGAACAGTGATTTTACTGCCTGAGGTATTTACATCTATGGTATTAAAGCTCCAAAGAGAGCCGCTATATTCGCTGAATATGCCTTCATAGCTTCTGCCGTTCCACGGTCTTTCCCATAAAGGAGCATATGTTGTGTCCGAGGCGACATTAGCGATGCTTCCGATAATGGAAAGAGATATTGAAGGCGCGGTAGGCATTGCATATTCTTTAACAGAATCGGCAGAAGAATAGGTTTGTAATGAAACCTCATCTCCTTTTTGTACCGAAATCTGAGTATAAACCGCAACATCACCTGTAAGAGCGTGCTGCCAGCCCCCGTTTTCAGGATACACAACCGTACCGTTTTTAAGTATACGATACTTAGCAGTATCGTCTGCGTTATAAGCCATGGAAACTGTAATATTTCCGTCAACGGGAGAAGTAAAGTCGAATGAAAGACCGTAATTGTTTCCGATTGCTATTTTCATTTCATCGGTTCGGTCTGTATTGCTATAATAATGGTATCCTGCGCCGGATGCAGAGTTTTTAACGAAATTACCCGAGTAATTATCGAGCACTAATCTGTTTACTGTTCCGCTTTCGTTTATTTTTATCGCATCTGCCGACCATCTGCCGTACATACCTTGTAAATTAGAAACCGCTCCGTCATAAATAAAGTGCGGCACATAATTCCCGAAGCTCCAAACAGTGTTTTCACCCTTGTAATTATCGGTTCTTTCCACCTTGTTTACGGTTGGATTTCCAAGTAAAAGCTCAACCTCGTTGTCCCCGTCGCCTGATTCATAATAAGCCTCAATAATAAGCTCTTCGCCTTTCAAAAGCTCAACCGTTGGAGAGGTAAGCTTTGCTTCGGGATTGCGATTAACGTCTGAAATCTCAAGGATTTTCCATTCTTCATCCCCGTAAGGATAAACCGTTTCCTGAGTATCGCCTCCGTCGGCAATCCTTACTAACCTATAATGGATTTCTCCCTGAGCAGAGGAATTATTTATAACTTGTAATGCTGAGCTTAGGTCATAAAAACCTTTCTCAGGAGCACAGAAACTCATATAAACGCCGTAAAGTGCGGTATGGTATGAGCGTGCAGTAAAGGTTATCTTCCGAGAGGAGGAATCGTTTGAAAGCTTATAGCCTGTATTCGCTTCATCGCAGTACATCAAATCGTTTCCGCTGTCAAAAACAGTCGGCATAACTGTTGTAACATTGCCATCCTTAAAGCTGTAAGTAGAATCATAACCATATTCAAGCTCGTAAATAAAGCCTTCAATATTGTCACACAAAGCAACCTGGTCTATTTCCAGATATGTGGTATCTTTTATAAAACCTGTATTTGAAAACAACCCGTCGCCGTCAGTTGAATAGGCTCTGATAAATTTAAACCGTATTAAATCAAAGGTTCCCGCCTTTAAGTCTGTCTTTACAGCTGTACTGTAAGCTGAAAGGGGAATTATCATATAATACCCGTCAGTAAAAGATGCAAGGGTTTTGGCATACTCGGCATTGGCGGTATAAGCATATGTAGGCTTGGACTCTATTTCGAGCTGTGAAGATGGGTCTTTCACAGAAACAAAGGTGATTGCTGCATCGCTCGCATCTGAATACCAGTTAGCCGTTGCAGTAGACTTTTTATAAACATTCCCGGAGGATTTACCCGTAGTATTCGCGCTAACGCCAAAATCAACATTAACCGCACATACCGTGTTCGGAGCATGCTTGACCTTGATTACAATAGCCTCCGCTCTGCCTGTAGCATCCTCAGCATTTATTTTCATAGCCATAGTTCTGTTTGAGGATGCCGAACCTGTATTGGGATTCATATATGCCGTCCCGGTATCGGTGATTTTATAATCGTTAATATTCGATTTCAGCGAAAAAATGCTATCATCAGTTTCGCTGAAATCTTCAACGGTGCGTAAAGAATTAGCATCCTCCGTTGTCGGAAAGCGTCTTACCTTTGACGCCGCTATAACATTATCAGTTGAATCCTTTGCTAAAACCTGAACCTCGTATATTTCTCCGCCCTTTATCTCGTCCTGCGTAGTTGTTGAAACAAACGAGGTTCCGTCAGATTCTTTAGAAAAACTAAGCACGGAATTAAGATAAAAATTTAAAACATACTTTTCCGCACCTTCATACGAATCCCATGAAAGAGTCGCTTGAGTATTATCGGCGTCCCAAGCAGCATTAGGTGCCGCGAAGTCCGCACTTGAAGCCGTAAGCGGACTCTTCATTCCGTAATCGGCAACACCGTAGCTCCATTTCCCGTCAGCCGGAGCCGAACCGGAGGAAAAACCGCGTAAAGCGGGATAATTTGCTATTTCGATATTTTCGGCAGCGGTTACGGCAACCATAACCCATACCGAAGCTAAAACCGTCAATGATAATACTGTTGCCAATATTCGTTTTAGCTGTTTTTTCATTTTTTTCCATCGCCTCGTTCATCAATCAATTTACAAAGTTAACTCCGACTGTTTTACCGTACTTAGTTTTAGAGTGGGATTTGCGGTCTGTAAATCCCACTCTATAATATTTCAAATTTTATTCTGAGCCCAGTACCACTGCATATCCTGCCAGATACTTCTTCATACGAATCAAATCAAGCAGATCGATATTGCCGTCGGATTTTACATCGGCAATCTCTAATATCTCGTCCGTAATGGTTTCACAGCCAAGCAGATACTTTCTTAAAACAGTGAGATCCGATGCGTTCACATCGTTATTTTCGTCAAGATCGCCGTAGTATGAGAATACTGCAGTGAAAATATCGTCGTTTGCAACGGTGTAAGCATCGCCCGGGAGGAGCTCCGCGCTCTCATCGGAAGCTATCTTCCAATAACGGAATAATGTACCCTGCTTAATATACTCCGGCAATGTGATCTCCGTACCGTTAGCAAGCAGACCGCCCACAAGCTCAGTAGCAACTGTATCGCCTTTAACGGTAACATTGCTCACATCGGGAGTAAAGGTAATGCTTGGGATACCGCGGTTTCTCAAGCCTTCGAATGTGCCGTCGGTCTTACCATAAGCGATGGTTACAACGTCGCCTTTCTCAACCGTGATAGCATCTATCGCATCATTTCTGTTTTCCTTGTGTAAAGTCGCCGCAACATCATTATTAAGAAGAACAATCAAAACACCGTCATTCGTTCTGCTCATATCGGAAACATCTACCGTGCCCGATGCAGGAGCAGTCCATTCAAAAGCAACACCCATATTGTAGAAATAATACTGACTGTTATCTATACCGCGTTTATAGCCGAATCCATATGCAAGGTTAACAGCGTCAGCCGAAGAAACTGCTGCTGCCGCACTGCTTGTAGCAAGAGAAAGGAAACCGTTAACTGTATGATTTCTTGTTCCCGCTCCGTTGCCGTATTTAACAGTTCCGTCTGTATTTATTCCGCTTATAGTCGCAATCTTAGCCATATAAGCCATATTGCTGCCCGCATAATAAAAGTCATAATCCCTAAGTGCGTTTATAAGCTTTGTACCGTCTTCGCCTGCACTTAAATCAGCAATGCCCAATGTATCGTAATCAACAGCAGTAGCAGAAGCAAGACTCGAGTTCACTGTGGATGTTATACCCTCGCCATTAAGATACTTTTCCTCTGTATAAACGGTAGTACCGGTACTGTCCGTAACTGAAACAGGATTTAAAAACCACTTGTATTGCCATGTCATCTGATGCTGAGTCATCGCAGAAGTATTATATTCAATACCGTCATTATTCTTAGTTATATAGTAATCAATAGGCGTCGATTTATAAGAACCGTCGGTCATATTATTGATTTTAACAGCTTTGGGCAAGCCGAAGTTTATTTCAGCATCCGCTGTATCAGCCCATGCCTCAATATAAACGGTGTCGCCTGCACTAAGCTTTGTTAAAAGAACAAGCTTTCCGTCGCCAGCACTTACATCGCGTGCCTCCTGCAAAAGCATACGGTCTCCGTCTGTACTTTCGAGCACTACGCGGTAATAGGCACCTGAATCTGCTAAAGCCGCAAGCTCGTCGGAAATTTCATAATATCCGTCTGTGGGAGCTGTGAAACCGATTTTAGCAGTTTCGCCTGTTGCAACATTAAAGCTGTAACCGCTGTTATAATCTGTATATTTACCTGTTGATAAGCAACTAACCGAAGAAAGCAGGTTGCCGTTAGCAGTCATATAACCGCCATCAGATATATTTGAATCAGACTTTGGAATATCTG
>JBJEOD010000213.1:0-9278 GCA_051880535.1 Acutalibacteraceae bacterium
ATGATATTTACCGCTTGACAAATTGCACCGAATGGTTTATCATTAAAAAGACAGATAAACGCATTGAAAGGGATAAGTAATCTTGTAACTGTTCTTTAGAGAGAAGATGTTCGGTGCAAATCTTCGGCGGTTATTTGATGAAGCTACCCTGAAGCGGCTCCCGAAAGGGAAGACGGCGGTCTCCGTTAAAGGACAAAGGTATTTATTGTACCGTTGAGTGCGGAATTTTTATTCCGAATTAGGGTGGTAACACGGATTTTTATTCGTCCCGAATGTCTTTATGGCGTTCGGGGCGTTATTTTTTAAAGGAGGAAACATCAATGAAATACGAAATACTTAAATTATTGGCGCGCAACGCGAAATACACGGCGGAGGATATTGCCGTAATGCTGGGCGCGGACGAAAATACGGTCGAAAGCGAAATTAAACAGCTCGAAAAGGACGGACTTATAAAGGGCTACAAGGCGATAATCGATTGGCAGAAGGTGGAAAACCCCTATGTTTCGGCAATAATTGAGTTGAACGTCGTGCCGAAGGCGGGGCTGGGCTTTGAGGAGGTCGCCGAAAAAATAATGAAGTACGACGAGGTGGAGTCGGTTTACCTTATGTCTGGTGTGTACGACCTTAATGTTGTGGTAAAGGCGAAAACGCTTCAGGACATCGCCCGCTTTGTCGCAAGGGAGCTTGCGACGATAGATTCCGTAACCTCAACCACCACCCATTTCGTCCTTCGCCGTTATAAGGAAATGGACGTTGAATTGGTAAGCGAGGAAGACGACGGCAGGGGGCAGCTCTTTATATGATAGATTATTCCAAGGTTTTAAACCCGACGGTCACCGATATAAAGCCGTCGGGAATAAGAAAGTTTTTTGACATCGCCGCCACAATGGATAATGTGATTTCCTTAGGCGTGGGCGAGCCTGACTTCCAGACCCCGTGGCAGATAAGAAAGGCGGGCATAACCTCCCTTGAAAAGGGTAGGACTAAATATTCCTCAAACTGGGGCATAATTCAGCTTAGAACCGCGATTTCGGGCTATATGGAGCGCAAGTTCGGGGTTAAGTATCAGCCCGACGAGGAAATTTTAGTAACCGTCGGCGGCAGTGAGGCAATCGACGCCTGCATAAGGGCGGTGGTAGCCCACGGGGACGAGGTTATAATCCCACAGCCCAGCTATGTCTGCTATGAGCCGATAACGCGGCTTGCGGGCGGCGTTCCCGTTATAATTGAAACAAAGGCGGAGAATGATTTTAAGGTCACTCCCGAGGAGCTTAAAAACGCTATAACCGACCGCACAAAGCTGCTTATTCTCCCTTACCCCTGCAACCCGACAGGCGCTATAATGGAAAGGGAGGACCTCGAAAAATTAGCGGCGGTGCTTAAGGGCACTAATATACTTGTCCTTTCGGACGAAATTTACGCCGAGCTTACCTTCGGCGGCAAGCGCCACGCTTCCCCCGCAGCTATTGACGGAATGTGGGAAAGAACGGTTACCGTAAACGGCTTTTCAAAGTCATTTTCAATGACGGGCTGGCGCTTGGGCTTTGCCTGCGGTCCGAGGGAGATAATGGACCAGATTACAAAGATTCACCAGTTTGCGATAATGTGCGCGCCGACCACCTCGCAGTACGCCGCTATTGAGGCGCTTAACAGCTGTGACGAGGACGTAGAGCATATGGTAAGGGAATACGATATGCGCCGCCGTATGATGGTGTCGGGCTTTAATAAGATAGGGCTTGTTTGCCGCGAGCCGCGGGGAGCCTTTTACGCCTTTCCGAGCATTAAGAGTACGGGAATGACCAGCGACGAGTTCTGCGAAAAATTACTTTACAGCAAGAATGTTGCGGTGGTGCCGGGGACGGCGTTCGGCGACAGCGGCGAGGGCTTTATCCGCGCCTCCTACTGCTATTCGGTTGAACATATTAAAGAGGCGATAAGCCGCATAGGGGAATTTTTGAAGGAAATACAATAATTATTTTTACTTAAAAAAGACTGTATCGCTTAAAAAACGGTACAGTCTTTAAAAATATCATTCTGTTATTTCTTCCTCTGATGATTCGGAGGGAGGATTGTTGCTTTCACTTTCGGTTTCTGAAGTGTCGGATATATCTTGTTCGCTTTCGGCGGGGGGCTCCTCCTTAACGGGAGGTATTGCCGTAAGCTTTATGCTTACCGTGTTTTTGCTGTTGTTCGCGGTGGTAAGCTTTATAGCTTTAACCGTGCTGTCTGCGGTGTAACCCGCCGGGACGGTGAAGCTAAGGGTGTAATCACCGTAGGAAAGCCCTTCCTTAGTAAGTCTTCCTCCGTTTGCCGCTCCTAAATTAACGGTCGCGCCCGTTTTGCTGTTTTTAAGCGAAAAGACCGCGCCCGAAACGGGACTTCCGTTTTCGTCGGTCACATTGATTTCAAGCAGAGCCGACATTCTTATGTTTGCGGGCGGCGTGATAACCGCTATAGGCCATTGCGGGTCGGGACCGAAGTGCATACGCTCGACCGCGCAGAACTCGGGCCCGTTAGAGTTGCCCACGTGGAAAACCCAGTTGTAATTGTTTTTATATCCCGCGTAAATCGCAACGTGACTGCCGAAGTCGCTCCTTTTTTTAGCGTCGCAGAAAACAATAATCGAGCCTATCGGTATACTTTCGGCAGGCTTAAAGTTAATAAAGCCCGACGGGGTTTTGGAGGCGGTAAAGCCGATTTTCTTTGAGTAGCCCTTGTTTACCCATTGCTTAAGGGCTAAGTACCAGTCGTTTGCCGAGTAAGAGCGCTCGGGCTTTGGCAGGGACATAGTGTTAATCCCCGCGACGTTCGGAAGATAGTTAAAATAAACGTAGGTGACGTATGATGCGCAGACAAGTCCGTGCTTTTCAAAATATTTAATATCAGGCTTGCCGCCCGAGGTTTCATAGCCCGTTGAGCCGCCGCCGTAGGTGATGTTTGAAAGCCAACCGAGACCTCTTTTTTGTGAAGCTAAAACGTATTGCCACATCATTCCGTCCGCACGGTGCTTTTTTATATTATAGCCCGTGTAGATAAGGGAGTCTAAGAAGACGTTGTCGTCAATATCGGAATTGGAGTTGTATTTATACTCGCCTGATGAGACCGTTTGCGGCGTGCTTGCAGTTTGGGTGTTTTTAACTGCGGGCTTTTTTACCGCGGCAGAGGAGGGGCTTGCGACAGGCTTTACGTTTACGACCGATTCGGTCTCGCTTGATACCTCGCTTACCTCGCTGACAGTTGGCGGCTCCGAAAGGGTTACAGGTTCCTCGGTCTTAGAAATTACACTCTGAGCTTCGGGAGTTTCCTTCGGTTTGGTTCTCGCATATATAACCGTCGCCGAGGCGCCTAAAACACACAGCGCGGTCAGGACGGCAGTTACCGATACGGGAATTTTATGCTCGGATAAAAAGGTTACAATTTTACTCCGCACGGCGGAATTTTCGGGACTGTTTTCTTTAATCTCCATTATTTTCGCCTTTCCTTACTTTTTCGGTTCGCACATATCTGCTATTTTATAACAATTCCCTATAATAGTCAATATTTTTTTACGCCGAACAGAAAAGGCGTTATTGATTTTAAAACGAATACGTAAACCAATTGACAAAATGTAGGGGGCTGTCGCATTAAGGTGAATTTGCACAAATAAAAGGCCCCCTTGCCTAAAGGGGGCTGTCACGGCGAAGCCGTGACTGGGGGATTTGGCTTGTAAAAAGCCTAAATGTATCCCTCCACCGCCGTTCGGCGGTCCCCCTCCCTTTAGGCAAGGGAGGCTTTTTGTGTAAAATGCCCTTAACGCGACAGCCCCGCAAGAATCTTATATCCGCGTATTTACTAAATAATTATTTCTTCACCACCATCAGCACACCCTCCGCGCCGATACGGTTTTCAGGCTCCTTAAGCAGTTCTGTTTTAATGCATTCCTCAATGACGCGGTCAAGTATGCGCGTACCCGCAATAAGCTGAATATATAATTGGTAGTCGCATATAAGATGCTTTGGAATATGATTTTTAATAAAGGCAGACAATTCCTCTGCGATTTTTTCCTTAATCTCTCCCATATTGTCGTGCAGTCTGTTGGAAAGGGAATAAAAGTCCTTTTCATTACTGTTGTCTATAACAATAATTTTAGGCTCTAATATATCACCGTTTCTGTGAAGGTATCCACATTCAACGGCTTTTGCCGCCGATTCCTTTTCGCTTTCGGTCAGTTCATTAATATTCAATCCGCCGATTGCCTTAATCGTCATAAGTATGCAGGGGTCTTGCGAAATATTATGACCGCACCCGAAATGCTTATCTATTCGCCTGCCGTAAATATTTGACATATTGACAAGACCGTATCCGCCGACCGAATTTGCGTTTATTCCGTCACAGCCGTAACCGCTGGCCTCGCCGTTTTCACCGTCTTTGAATGCGATAGCGGCACAGCTGTAAGGTCGGCTCGAAGGGACAACATCGGAAAAATACTTTTCTTTTATAATCTTAATAATATCTCCTTCAAAATTCCAATAAATACGCGAAATCATTGTCCAAAGTATAAAGCTTGTATCGCTTTGCGGACTTAGGTAAGGAAAATTCAAAATTATTTCTTTGTTTTCCGTGGCTAAGACCTTTAAATCAGAGACGATTTCGGGCAAATGCTTTTCAAAAATATCGCTTGCTTTTTCATATTCGCTGTAATCGACCACAAGAGCATTAATAACATATTTCCCATTGTCGGTTTTACGCAGCATACCGTAATTTCCGTTTTGACCGTAGCATTGTATTTCCAGCTCTTCTTCGATAAACGGCATAGGAACGCACAGCTCCTCCGAAAGCTCCTTAGCGGTTTTCGGCTTATCCTTGCAGAGATAAATTAAGCTTTGCGAAAAGGTTCTTTTAGCTTCTTCTGTTGGGTCATTGCCGCAGGGATTACCCGTTCCCATCATAACAAGCCTTACGGGCTTTAAGGATAAATTTCTGTTATTCATTGCTTTGACCTCTTTTCTTACTGTGTTTCGTGCGGAAAACAGGCGTTGCTTTACCGACTCTTCGCTTATATTCAGCCGCGCGGCTATCTCCGCGACCTTAAGACCGTCTAAATAGTAGAGTATCATAACCTCGCGGTAGATTTTTGAAAGAAAAGCTATTTCGTCAAGGATTTTTTTGATTTTTTGGGCTGTGTCCTCGTCCTCGATAAATTTATCGATTTCATTTTCCGCTAAGGAAAGCTGAAACTCGGAATTTTCAATGCTTAATGTTTTGGAGCTTTTGTTCCTCTGCTCGCAGAAATCGGCATAGACCCTGCGGGCGACCGTCCATACAAAGGCGTTAAAGTTGTCAACGCTATCCTGATTTTTTACAGCGGATATTACTTCCGCAATTATTTCCGAGCATAAATCCTCCGCTTCATATGATGTGGCACAGCGGCGGTAGGAATAGCCGTAAATTTTGTCAAGAAAATCCTTGTCGGCGATAAGGGTCAGTATTTCATCTGTTTTCATTTTAAAGTTCCTTTTTTGTAAGCTTACATTTATATAGTCGGCAAAATAAAAGATCGGTTAGGTGAATTTTGAAAATTTTCAAATTAATTTTATCAGTAAGCGGGCAATAAAGCAAGAATATTTCTATGTAGGGACAGGCGTCCTCGACTGTCCGCAATGACACTTCAAAAGATAAAGAAAAATATTGAAAAAAGCTCTGAATAGTGGTAAAATAAATAATATATAGCAATTTACAGGCGGTGAAGCGTATGGGTATGAAAAAATGGCTGGTTGCGGATTTTGACAAGGCTCTTGCAAAGGAACTGGCAGACGAGTGCGACGTTGACCCGATAATTGCGCTTATCGCTTCGGCAAGGGGCTATACCGACCCTACTGCGCTTGAAGAATTTTTGTCCGACGAGCCCTGCTTTGAAGACCCGCGCGCTCTTGCCGATATTGAAAAGGCGGCGGAAATAATAAATGCCGAAATTGAAAAGGGCGGCAAAATTGCCGTTTTCGGGGATTACGACTGCGACGGCGTAACCGCCACCGCACTAATGTTCAGCTATCTTTCGGGCAGGGGAGCGGACTGCATATACTATATTCCCGACCGCTTCCAAGAGGGCTACGGTATGAATACTGCCGCCGTAAAAAAGCTTAAGGACGAGGGTACAAGCCTTTTAATAACTGTTGATAACGGCATTGTCTGCTTTGATGAAATAAGGCTTGCAAAAGAACTTGGTATGTCGGTTGTGGTGACCGACCATCATCTGCCCGCCGATACTCTGCCCGAGGCAGACGCGGTGGTTGACCCGCACAGAAAAGACTGTCCCTCGGAATTTAAGGAGATATGCGGCGCCGAGGTTGCTTTTAAGCTTATCTGCGTTATGGAGGACAAGGAGCCCGAGGAGCTTTTGCCCTATTTTGCCGACCTGTTAAGCGTGGCGGTTTCCGCCGACGTTATGCCCCTTACCGCCGAAAACCGCACGATTGTAAAATACGGGGTGGAAAAGCTTAAAACCGCCCCCGCGACGGGGCTTTCGGCAATTTTAAATGTGGCGGGAATTTCCGCCGATACGGTAAACTCAGGGCGAATTGCGTTTGGAATAGCGCCGCGAATCAATGCCGCGGGCAGAATGGGTAGTGCCGAAAGAGCGGTCCAACTGCTCCTTTGCGACAATATGTTAAAAGCCCTTGGAATTGCGGGGGAAATTGACGACGCGAACGCTGAGCGCCAGAGAATCGAAAAGGAAATTTTTGCTCAGGCGGTGGATATAATAGAGAAAAAGGGCTACAAATACGACCGCGTTATCGTTGTGGACGGCGAAAACTGGCACAACGGGGTGGTAGGGATTGTCGCCTCAAGAATAACCGAGCGGTACGGTTGTCCGTCTGTAGTGATTTCAAGAAACGGCGAGGCGGCGAGCGGCTCGGGCAGAAGTATAGAGGGCTTTTCGCTTTATAACGCGATAAAAGCCGCGTCGGATACGCTCCTAAAATTCGGCGGTCACGAGCTTGCCGCGGGAGTGGGGCTGAAGTCTGAAAATATAGAGCTTTTCAGGCAAAAAATTAACGAATATGCGGCGGGGCTTGATTATGTACCGCCTGTGTTAAAGCTTGACTGTCGGCTTAACCCCTCGGCGCTAAGCCTTGATTTAGCCGAGGCTTTAAAGGAGTTAGAGCCCTTCGGTCACGGCAACCCGACCCCGCTTTTCGGTCTCTACGGTGTAACCCTTACCCGCATTACGCCTATAGGCGGCGGCAAGCATCTGCGGCTTTTGTTTTCAAAGGGGGAAAACTCATTTCAAGCTCTGCTTTTCGGAATGACCCCAGAGCGTTTTTGCTTTGAGGTCGGCGACCTTTTAGATACCGCCGTGACGGTGGATACCAACCTTTATAACGGAGAATTAAGCCTTTCGGTACAGGTAAAGGCGATTAGAATGAGCGGAACCGACGACGGGCGGCTGTTTAGGGAGATAGACAGCCTTAACAATTATATGTCGGGCAGGGAATTTGATACCGATTTACTTTTGCCTACCAGAGCCGAAACAGGGGTTATATATAAATTCATAGCCGCAAGGCCTGCTTCAGAGGACAGAATAAAGTATGTCCACCTGAGCACCGTCGGCTATGCAAAAACCGTAATATCCCTTATGACGCTTACCGAATTAGGGCTTATAATTAAGGATAGCGCGGGACTTTACAGAACCGCAGGAGTACATACCAAAACCGAGCTTACAAGCTCGGCGGTTTACAGGGGTTTACTTGAAAGGAGGGGAACGGTATGACGCCCGAGCAGGAAAGAGATTATCAAAAATTATATAAGCAAATGCAGGACTTCGGGGGCAGTTATAACTACGATTTGGTTAAAAAGGCCTTTGAGTTTTGCGTAGAAAAGCACGAGGGGCAAAAGCGCTGTACCAACGAGGATTACTATATCCACCCGTTAAATGTTGCGCTGATTATCGTCACCCTCGGAATGGACAGTGAATCGATAGCCGCAGCGCTTCTTCACGACGTTGTCGAGGACACCGATACCACGGTCGAGGATATAAAGCGGGGCTTCGGGGACGATGTGGCGCTCCTTGTGGACGGGGTCACAAAGATAGGAAGGCTTAATTTTTCCACTAAGGAACAGCAGCAGGCGGAGAGCCTTAGAAAAATGCTGATTGCAATGGGTCAGGATATCCGCGTTATAATAATAAAGCTTGCGGACAGATTGCACAATATGCGCACAATCGACGCTATGCCCGAGCAAAAGCAGAGGGATAAATCCCTTGAAACGCTGGAAATTTACGCGCCGATTGCCCACCGTTTAGGTATCCGCCCTGTTAAGGAGGAGCTTGAAGACTTGGCAATAAAGCACCTCGATCCTGTTGCTTATAAGGAAATTGAGAATCTGCTGTCGCTTCGCAAACAGCACCGCGAGCAGATTTTAGAGGAAATAAAGAGCAGGATTGAGGAACGTCTGCACGAGGAGATGCCGAGTGTCGAAATGGCTTTTCAGGGCAGAATTAAGTCCATTCACGGAATATACCGCAAAATGTACGTTCAGGGCAAAGACTTTGACGAAATTTACGATATTTACGCGATAAGAATTATAACCGACACGGTGGCGAACTGCTACAACATTCTCGGAATAATGCACGATATGTTCAGACCTATCCCAAATAGGTTCAAGGACTATATCTCAACGCCTAAGCCCAATATGTACCAGTCGCTCCACACCACGGTGATAAGCCGCGCGGGAATACCCTTTGAGATACAGATACGCACCTTTGAAATGCACCACACCGCCGAGTTCGGTATCGCGGCGCATTGGAAATACAAGGAGGGCATAACCGAAAACAACCGTAAAATGGAGGACAGACTCGCCTGGATTCGCCAGATTCTCGATTCGCAGGCGGCTTCGACCGACGTTTCCGACCTTGTAAGGAGTATAAAGGTCGATTTGTCACAGGAGGACGTTTTCGCGGTAACTCCCAAGGGCGACGTTATAAACCTGCCTGTGGGAGCAACAGTAGTGGACTTTGCCTTTGCTATTCACTCGGCTGTCGGGATAAGAATGGTCGGAGCAAAGGTTGACGGCAAGATTGTGCCTATTAACCACGAGGTTAAAACGGGCGAGGTTATTGAAATTTTAACCACCAATCAGCCGGGACACGGACCCAGCCGCGACTGGCTTAATATAGCGGTTACGTCGCAGGCAAAGTCAAAAATCCGCTCCTGGTTCAAAAAGGAAAAGCGCACCGAAAATATCGCCGCGGGCAAGCTTGAAATAGAAAAGGAATTCCGCCGCGGCGGAATAGAAATGTC
>JBJEOD010000214.1:0-2028 GCA_051880535.1 Acutalibacteraceae bacterium
AAACACAAAGGACGAGGAGAACGAGATTGAGGTCAAGCGCAAGGTGGGAATGGTTTTCCAGAATCCCGACAATCAGATAATCGCCTCAATAGTCGAGGAGGACGTGGCGTTTGGCCCCGAAAATTTAGGCGTACCGCCAAAGGAGATAAAGGAACGGGTTGAAGACGCGTTAAGGGCGGTCGATATGCTCGAATTTAAGGAGTCTACCCCTCACAGGCTTTCGGGCGGTCAGAAGCAGAGAATAGCAATAGCGGGAATTATCGCAATGAGCCCCCAATGTTTAGTTCTTGACGAGCCTACGGCTATGTTAGACCCCAAGGGCAGGGCGGAGATAATCGAAACCCTTTTGCGGCTTAACAGGGAAAAGGGCATTACCGTGGTGCTTATCACCCACTATATGGAGGAGGCGCAGAACGCCGACCGCGTGCTTGTGATGAACGACGGGGAAATCATCGCCGACGACAAGCCGAAGGTGATTTTTTCGGACGTGGAAAGGCTTAAAAAGGTCGGTCTCGATGTTCCGCAGACCGCCGAGCTTTTGTATAATTTAAAGAAAAACGGATTTAACGTGGATACCCACGCGCTTTCTGTCAAAGAAGCAGCCGACGAGATAATTAAGGCGCTTCATTCGGAGGGATAGGAATTTGTCAGTATTAGAGGTAAAAAATCTTACCCACACCTACAGCGGAAATACACCGTTTGTCAACGACGCGGTAAGCGATGTAAGCTTTACCGTCGAAAAGGGCGAAATAATAGGTATTATCGGGCATACGGGCTCGGGTAAGTCAACCCTTGTTCAGCATTTAAACGGGCTTTTAAAGCCGACGGACGGCGAGGTTTTTATTGACGGCGAAAACATTTGGGACAACCCTAAGGAGATAAGGAAAATCCGCTCAAGGGTCGGTCTTGTCTTCCAGTATCCCGAATACCAGCTGTTTGAGGAAACGGTCTTTGCCGATATAGCCTTCGGCCCTAAAAATATGGGGCTTTCGGGGGAGGAATTAAAGCAAAGGGTGCTTGAAACCTGCAAGATAATAGGAGTAAAGGACGAGTATCTGGAAAAATCTCCCTTTGACCTGTCAGGCGGTGAAAAGCGCAGGGTCGCTATTGCGGGGGTTATGGCTATGAAGCCGGAGGTTATAGTGTTTGACGAGCCGACGGCGGGGCTTGACCCTAAGGGCAGGGAAAACGTGACCGAAATTATTAATGAATACCGCTTAGCAACCGGGGCTACCGTTATAATAATCTCCCACAGTATGGAGGATATGGCGCTTATCGCGGACAGGCTTATTGTTATGAACAAGGGAAAGCTGGAAATGTTCGACACGACGGAAAACGTCTTTAAAAACGGGGACAGACTAAGGGCTATCGGGCTTAACGTGCCTATAGTGACAAGGGTGTTTTACGAGCTTAAGTCGGCGGGAATACCCGTACCCGACGACGTGTTTACCGTAAGCCGCGCGGTAGAGGTATTAAAGCGGATAAAGGCAGGTGGCGGCAATGCTTAGAGATATTACCTTCGGTCAGTATTACGAGAGCCACTCCCTTATTCACAAAACCGACCCTCGGGTTAAAATAGTACTGCTTTTCCTGCTTATAGTTTTTATTTTCCTCGCGCAAAACGGCTTTGCGCTGGGCTTTGCGGCGGCTTCGGTGCTTATAATAATGCTTATCACCAAAATTCCGTTTAAGCTGTATTTAAAAAATATGAAGGCGATTTTGCCCGTGCTTATTTTTACCGCGGTGTTAAACCTTTTTTACGGCGAGAGCGGCAGGGTGCTTGTATCCTTTTGGAAGCTTCAAATCACCACCGACGGTGTAAGCCGCGCGATATTTATGTTGGTGAGGATAACACTGCTTATATTTATAAGCTCCGCGCTAACCTACACCACCACTCCTAACGACCTGACCGACGCGATTGAAAGGCTTTTAAGCCCTCTTAAATATGTAGGGCTTAAAAACGCGGTGCATACCCTTGCTATGATGATGACGATAGCACTGAGGTTTATCCCTACCCTTATCGAAGAG